>CALJCU010000625.1 GCA_938023885.1 uncultured Prevotella sp.
GCTGCTCCCTGCCGGGTGCCGTAAAGCGCTTGATGAGATTCCGTTTCCCACCATAGACATATTCGCCTTCCTCGTCCATGCGTTTCGGAAGGCCGAGAAGAAAGTCCTGCATCGACTGATAGCGGCCGTTGAGAAGTTGCATCTTTACCATATCCTTACAAAGGTAATGCTTTTCCGTTGGGGAGCAAAATTCTGTCGCCAAAAGTTGTGGGAATCATGGAGAAGTTGTACATTTGCATTATAAGCTAACGAGTGATTTAATAGGACGACACAATGAACACAACGAAATACGATTATTTGATCGTGGGCTCCGGCCTTTTCGGGGCTACGTTTGCATACTTTGCCAGGCGACAGGGGAAACGGTGTCTCGTGATAGACAAACGTCCGCAGCTGGGCGGTAATGTCTACTGCGAGAATATGGAGGGTATCAATGTGCATAAGTATGGTGCTCATATTTTCCATACCTCTAACAAGAAGGTGTGGGACTTCGTCAATTCTATTGTGCCTTTCAACCGCTATACCAACTCGCCGGTAGCCGACTATCATGGCAAGCTCTATAATCTGCCGTTCAATATGAACACCTTTACGGAACTTTGGGGGGTAAGAACGCCGGAGGAGGCCATAGCAAAGATTAGAGAGCAGGGAGGCCTCTCCCCCGTCCCCTCCCCCGTAGGGAGGGAAGAAAGGACACCCGTAAGGAAAGAACCGAAGAACCTGGAGGAACAGGCTATCTCATTGGTCGGCCGTGATATCTATGAGAAGTTAATAAAGGAGTATACGGAGAAGCAGTGGGGTAGAGACTGCAAAGACCTGCCAGCTTTTATCATCAAGCGCCTTCCATTGCGGTTCGTCTTTGACAACAACTACTTCAATGATAGTTATCAGGGTATACCAATCGGAGGTTATAATAAGCTGATAGAAGGCTTGCTAGCCTCTCCCCAACCCTCTCCCGTAGGGAAGGAGCAGTCCCCCTCCTACGGGGAGGGGCTAGGTGAAGGCCGTATAGATTGTTTGGTTGGTATAGACATTCCTCTTAATCATGGTAAGAAAGAAACCTCTTTAGAGAATGGTGGTTACAGGCAGATGGCAGATCCCGTCAATTACAAGTTATTAGAGGAAAAGGCGAAAGAGATGCGTAATAATTCTACAGATGGAGAGAAAGCCTTTTGGGAACTTGTAAGTGGAAAGAACATGTTTGGCGCGAAATTTCGTCGTCAGTGCGTTATAGATAATTATATAGTTGATTTTGTCTGCTTTGAAAATCGATTGGTCGTTGAAATAGACGGTGGTTATCACAATGATCCACAACAAGAGATAGAAGACAATCAACGATCGCTAGTGCTGAAGGATTATGGTTTTACGATTCTAAGACTGAAGAATGAGGAGGTAATTGCAGATCCACAGCAAGTTAAAACCAAACTGCGCCTTGCACTATGGTTGGCGCAGAAAGCCCCTCTACGGGAGGGGTTTGGGGAGGCCTGTAATAGATTGGTTTACTCGGGTCAGATAGATGAGTTTTTTGATTATAAATATGGTCGTCTCGATTGGCGCACCGTATCTTTCAAGACCCGTGTGGAGGATACGCCGAATTATCAGGGCAACGCCGTGGTGAACTATACCTCCCATGATGTGCCTTACACCCGTGTCATTGAGCACAAGCATTTTGAGATGTTTGGCCGGCAGGTCTATGACAATCCTAAGACTGTTGTCAGCGAGGAATACTCAACCGAATATAAGCCGGGCATGGAGCCATGCTATCCTGTGAACGACGAGAAGAACAACAGGACAGCAGAGAAATATCGTGAGGAAGCAGCCGGCCGGGAGGGGAACGTCATTTTCGGTGGCCGCCTGGCGGAGTATAAGTATTATGACATGGCTCCTGTCATAGAGAAAGTAATGAGGATGTTTGGCAAGTAAAGACGATGATAATGCAAGCAACGAGAATGGTTTATCTGTCGCGGTGTTACCGGGACGGGACTTCTGCGGGAAACAAAGCCAAGACGGATAATGAGCAGACGATGGATGAGCTGGGATTTCGTAATATTGGACTGCCGCAACGTGTGGGGGGCAATGGAATCTATATCTTCCTTTATGACTTGGTGAGTGTTCTTAAAGCCGTGATCACCCTTCGCCGGGGCGATGTGCTCGTCCTCCAATATCCCGTGAAGAAATATTTCTCATTCTTGTGTCGTATGGCGCACGGGGAAGGTGCCAGTGTAGTAGCGCTCATCCACGATCTGGGATCGTTCCGCAGAAAGAAGTTGACAGTCAGTCAGGAGGTCAGTCGCTTGTCGCATGCCGATATCATCATAGCCTCCAATGAAAAGATGAAGGCATGGCTTGTGGCACAGGGATTGGAGAGGCCCGCCGGTGCCTTGGGGCTCTTCGATTATCGTTCGTCATCCGAGCCTAAGCCCTATCAGCACAGGGCCTGTGAGCCTTACCATGTCGTTTATGCAGGCAGCCTCGCCATGCGGAAGAATGCATTCTTCCTGCAGATGCCGCCTTTCGTCCATGGCTTTGAACTTCATATCTATGGCAATGGCGACAAGATGCCATCGCTCAAGGGAGAAAAGAGCTTCGTCTTTTATGGGTTTCAGCCTGCCGACACGTTCATCCGCAGCGTGGGAGGCGACTTCGGGCTTGTGTGGGATGGCGACAGTCTCGATGCTTGTACAGGTTCTTTTGGGGAGTATCTGAAGGTCAATAGTCCTCATAAAGTCTCGTTCTATCTTCGTGCCGGCCTCCCTGTCATCATCTGGAAAGAGGCAGCTTTGGCGCCGTTGATAGAGCGGGAAAGTGTGGGTATCACCATCTCCTCGCTCCGTGAGCTGTCCCAGCGTCTCGCCAGTATCACACCCGAAGCGTATGCTGCCATGCGGGAGCGTGTGGGAGATGTTGCGGGAAAACTGGCACGTGGAGAGTTCTTCAGGCGGGCGATCTCTTCAATATAGACCTCCTAAGTCCTTTCTGTATCTTCTGCTTTTAAGATGAAGGCGGACTAACAGACGATCAATCCTTAGCTTTCGTTTCCAATGTTCTGAGATGACAGGCCGGTGTCCTTTGTAGGATGTCATGTCCAGATACTTAAAGTATTCATCTTGATATGGACTTATACAGTCCTCATCCCACGGCTTGCGTGACCCCGTGAAATGGATGATGGAAGGATGTCTGGATGCCTTTACGGCTTTGCCTAACCATTCTTTTCTGATTCTGCATTTTCGTCGCAGGAATCCATCCTGGACATTCCATTCCAAAGGAAGAGAGAGCCAATGCTCGTGCAGTACACCATTGAGAATGTCCTGGTCGACAAAGAGCAGATGGGGATGGGTATTCAGAAAATCGGTGAGCATCCTGGAGAGTTCGTGGCTCCGCCAATAGTCCAGAGAAATCAACATCACTCCGGAATTGAAATAGCCGTATTTCCGCGGATAGCCTAAGCGGAGATAGTTGTCTTCTTTCCCGCTCCACATGTCTTCTACGGCCGCCACAGCCCAGTCTTCCAGATTGAGCTCAAAAAGTGACTGGACATTTGCTTCTACCACAAGGTCACAGTCGAGATAAAGAACAGTGTGCACGGTTTCTGGAAGAATGTCTGCCACAAAGAGCCGATAATTGGCAGCCATGGAGATGTGGCTGTTTACATATTCAGGGAAGGAACTTGTCTGTTGCTCTGTCAGTTGGTGAATATGCAGTTCTTGTTGATATTGTCCCGTAATTAAAGCCTTCAGTTCTTTGATGACAGTATCCGATAGTTTTGATGTGATGACATGAATGGCAAACTTCATGTCCGGGTTGTTGTAGAAAACAGAAGTCAGCATGGCTGAGGCATGTTCAATATAGCGGTCATCCATGTTGATGGCGATGTGGTAAGTCATAGAGATTGGATATTATTGGGATTTTGGACACAAAGTTAGTGAAAAGAAATATATATATCATATAATCTTTGTACTTTTGTGCTATTATTCAAAAAGGATATTCTTATTGATAAATTGAACATATGCAACAACCTTTGGTAAGTGTCATCGTTCCTAACTATAATCATGCAGCCTTCTTAAAGGAGCGAATGGATAGTATCTTTAATCAGAGCTATTCTAATTATGAAGTGATTATCTTAGATGACCACTCTACCGATACGAGCCTGGAGATTATCAAGGAATATGCCGGGCAACCTAAGGTGTCACAGATTGTGTCCAATGACGTTAATAGCAGCTCTCCGTTTATGCAATGGCAGCGTGGTCTGTCGCTTGCCAAAGGGGAGATCATATGGATAGCCGAGAGTGATGACTACTGTGAGCCGACGATGCTTGAGCGGCTTGTCAATGTGTATGTCAGGAACCACTGCGTATTGGCCTTTGCACGCTCTCAGGTCGTCAATTTTCGGGGTGAGAAGAAATATATTTCTCAGCGAATGTTCAAAAAGGACGGGCATTGGGATGGCGTGCGTTTCATCCGGAAATATCTGACTGTAGGCAACCGGATCTATAATGCGAGTTCATGCATCTTTTCCAGGCAGGCAGCATTAAAGGCCGACAAGGATTTCATGCAATATAAAGAATGTGGTGACTGGATCTTTTGGATAGAGATAGCTTGTCAGGGGAATGTTGCGGTTGTCTCCGATCCACTCAACTATTTCCGTCGCGGTGACGATACTTGCACGTCTAAGGCCACGCTGAGCGGACAAGTGGATATGGAGGACTATTCTGTGATGTCATTTTTGAGAAGCAGAGATTATCTTTCCCGTTATGCATGGTTCATAAAATGTAAACGCATGGCTTATCGGGTTTGTTATGAAAAGAGCAGATATGCCGATATCTCTGTTAAGCACAGAGTGATGGACAGATGGAATCTTCCTTCCTTCTATTACGTCTTGGCCAAATGCTCATATGCGTTTCATCGCCTTTTCAAGTAATATAGAGGCTTATGAAGACAGTAATGTTTTATACTCGATTCCAACCCGTCTGTGAGAGAGGCGGTACGGAACATACAACAATCGTCACGGCGCGGGAACTGAAAAGGCGCTATGGCGTACAGACGATAGCTGCTTATCAGATAGACTCTAAGGGTACATATGAAGGTTTCGACTTCATTTATCGTCTGCCCCGTAATTATAGGGAGGCAACAGATAAGGCTATTGGGATTGTCAGAAAGCATCATATAGATACCATCGTTGTCCAAGGCTATTTCCGCGAGATGAAGCTATTCTCTCAGGTGAAGAAGGCCGTGAATTGTAAGTTAGTCTTTGCCCACCATTTTCAACCGGGTTGGGAGAAGTTGGATCGTTCGCAGATAGCATCGAAAATAGCAAGCCACCGGGGATTAGGGAAGGTGAGATATCAGTTGAAGGATCTTCTCTTCCCGGTTTTCCAATGGCAGTCGCGTCTTAACTTGAGGAAAAGATATATAAGGACTTTTAGACATGTTGACCGTATTGTTGTACTGTCTCCCGCCTATGTCTACCCTTTCTTGAAACTGGCGGCTGCAACTCAGGCAGAGAAGATAAGCGTTATTCCTAACATGCTGCCTTTCGCTCCTGATGTCGTGGGGGATCTGCATCTTGAGGAAAAGGAGAAGATAGCCCTTATCGTTTCCAGACTTGATGAACGCCAGAAACGTATCCATTTGGCACTCAACTTGTGGAGACAGACGCTTAAGGACAGGGGGCTGGAAGGTTGGCATCTTTATGTCATTGGTGATGACAACACTCCGAAAGTTCCCATCTATGAGCAATGGGCCAGGGATAACAATATTCCTCAGGTTACCTTCCTGGGACGAGCCTGTCCGGTACCTTATTATCGGAGGGCTTCGGTTTTCTTGATGACATCCATTTGCGAGGGCCTTCCATTAACAATATTGGAAAGCAGGCAGTTTGGTGTCGTGCCCATTGCCTTTGATACTTTCGGGGCAGTGCATGATATCATTCATGATGGAGAGGACGGATTTATTATTCAGGAAGGAGACAATGCACAATATGCTGCCTGTCTCAGGAAATTGATGACGGACAGCACATTGCGGAATGCCATGGTGCGTCATGGCTTGGATTGTCTCTCACCTTTCAGTGTGGAGCAAGTCATAAAGAGGTGGAATGATATTTTGTAATACGAAAAGCTTTACAATCTGCTGCATAATATTTAATTTTGCAGCTATATATCGGTTGTTATGAAGAAGAGTAATAAAATAATTCTGGGAGTTGCAGGTGTCATTCTCGGTTTTTTGATATTGAGCGTCTTGGGCGGAAGTATTTATCTTCTGGACTTTGCCCTCCATCCGGTAAAGAATAAAGGTCGCAACTATGCGGAGCAGTATCGGCTGATGCGTCACCGTTATCCGTGGGCTGTGTCATGGATGGATTCCGTTCAGCGAACGAAAGCCTTGCGTGACACGTTCGTCATGATGAGAAATGAGGAGACGGGGCTGTTCCTTGCTGACAGCACACGTCTCCATGCCTTTATTGTCTCTGCACCCAGGAAAAACCCGCGTACAGTGGTGCTTGTGCCAGGCTATACTGACAATGCCGTGGACATGCTTCACTTTGCTTGTTTCTATAACCGTGAACTCGGTATGAATGTACTTATCCCCGACCTTCATGGCAATGGCAAGAGCGGAGGGACAGCCATGCAGATGGGATGGAACGACCGCAACGATGTGCTGCAATGGGCTGCGATAGCTGACAGTCTCTTTCGTGACTCATGGGGTCATTCGCGTATCGTCATCCATGGATGGTCCATGGGTGGTGCCACGACAATGAACATCTCGGGCATGAATACACCTTCTTATATCAGGTGTTTTATAGAGGACTGCGGATACACGTCAGTATGGGATGAGTTCAGTTATGAGCTGAAGGAGACGTTCGGACTTTCTGATTTCCCATTGCTCTACAGTGCTTCGGCGCTTTGTAAGATTGGTTTTGGCTGGTCGTTTGGGGAGGCTTCACCGTTAAGGCA
>CALJCU010000626.1 GCA_938023885.1 uncultured Prevotella sp.
ATGCTCAGCCGCGGTATGGGAGGCGGTGCAGGCCTCGGAGGCGGAGGCGGTATCTTCAACGTCGGAAAGAGCAAAGCCAAGCTCTATGAGAAAGGAAACGAGATGGGTATCACCTTTAAGGATGTAGCCGGACAGGAAAGTGCCAAACAAGAGGTACAGGAGATTGTAGACTTTCTCAAGAACCCAAAGAAATATACAGAGCTTGGAGGTAAGATCCCTAAGGGTGCCTTGCTCATCGGTCCTCCGGGAACAGGTAAGACACTGCTCGCCAAGGCTGTAGCTGGTGAGGCCGGCGTGCCATTTTTCTCAATGTCCGGTTCCGACTTCGTAGAGATGTTCGTGGGTGTGGGTGCCAGCCGTGTACGTGATGTCTTCGCTCAAGCCAAGCAGAAAGCACCGTGCATCATCTTCATTGATGAGATTGATGCCGTAGGCCGTGCCCGCTCGAAGAATCCGTCTATGGGTGGCAACGATGAGCGAGAGAACACACTCAACGCCCTGCTCACAGAAATGGATGGATTCGGTACCAACTCGGGGGTCATCGTCCTCGCTGCCACGAACCGTGCCGACATGCTTGACAAGGCATTACTGCGTGCCGGACGTTTCGACCGGCAAATCCATGTGGATCTCCCCGATCTGGCAGAGCGTAAGGCCATCTTCCTCGTGCATCTCAAGCCGCTGAAACTTGACAACGACATCGACATCGACTTTCTCGCACGTCAGACTCCGGGCTTCTCGGGTGCTGACATTGCCAACGTCTGCAACGAAGCAGCACTGATTGCTGCCCGCCACAACAAAAAGGCTGTAGGGAAACAGGACTTCCTTGACGCCGTAGACCGTATCGTGGGTGGTCTGGAGAAGAAGACTAAGGTGATGACAGCAGAAGAAAAACGTGCCATCGCTATCCATGAGGCCGGACACGCTACCATCAGCTGGTTCTGTAAATTCGCCAACCCGCTGGTAAAGGTTACTGTCGTTCCCCGTGGCCAAGCGCTCGGTGCAGCATGGTACATTCCTGAGGAGCGCGTCATCACAACCAAGGAAGAGGAACTTGACCAGATATGCTCGCTTCTCGGTGGCCGTGCCGCAGAGGAACTCTTTGTAGGATCTATCTCCACGGGTGCCATGAACGACCTCGAGCGCAGCACGAAAGCTGCTTTTGGGATGGTGGCTTACACGGGTATGAGCGACCGTCTGCCTAACATCTGCTATTATAATAATGATGAGTACTCGTTCCAGCGTCCTTACAGTGAGACAACGGCAAAGATCATCGACGACGAGGTGCTGAAGATTGTCAACGATCAGTACGCACGCGCCAAGCAAATTCTCACAGAGCACAAAAACGGCCACGCAGCACTCGCCCAGCTTCTTTTTGAGAAAGAGGTTATCTACCGCGAGGATGTGGAGAAGATCTTCGGCAAACGTCCCTGGGCCAGCCGATCGGAGGAGCTGATGAAAGAAAACGACAAGCTCGAAGCTGAAAAGAAAGCCAAAGAAGAGGCCGGCGCTCCGAAACTGGAAGACATGCCCGACGAAGTGAAGAAAGCACAGGCCGAACACGACAAGGCACAGGCCGGACACGACAAAGAGCAAAAGGATTAATAACAGTATTTATGACTCCAAAACAGAAGAATCTCATCGTCAGAACCATCACGGGCATGCTCTTCGTCGCAATCATGGTGGCCGGCTTCCTCAATGCTACAGCGTTGTTGGTATTATTTTCCATCATCACTGCAATGACGTTGTGGGAGTATACAGGTTTAGTCAACGACCGTGTGGCTAATGTCAATATCAATCGCTTCATCTCCACAGTGGGTGGTGTATATTTTTTCATTGCCATGGCCCTGTGGAGCGTAGATGTAGTGAGAGGCTTTTCCGTGCTCATTCCTTATGTGCTTACCATCATCTATCTAATGATCAGTGAGCTCTATGCCAAGAACAAAGATGCAGTGACGAACATGGCTTACACCATGCTGGGACAGATGTATATCGCGATGCCCTTTTCCCTCATCAATATCCTTGCTTTCAAGCGGGATGCCGAGGGTAACTTCAGCGGATACGACATGCTATTGCCTCTCTCCGTCTTCATCCTGCTGTGGGCCAACGACACAGGAGCCTACTGCTGTGGATCTCTATTTGGGAAGCACAAGCTCTTTCCTCGTATCTCTCCGGGAAAAACGTGGGAAGGAAGTATCGGCGGAGGCATCTTCTCCGTCACTATCGCAGGAGTAATCGGTTACTTGGCCAACATGGGAGACACACCTCACACATTGAATATCTGGCAATGGCTAGGTCTAGGCGTGGTTGTCGTAATCTTCGGTACATGGGGGGACCTTGTAGAAAGCCTCTTCAAGCGCACATTAGGTGTAAAGGATAGTGGAAATATTCTTCCGGGGCATGGTGGCATGATGGATCGTTTCGATTCAAGCCTCGTCGCTATCCCCGCGGCAGTGATATATCTGTATTCGATAACGCTGTTATAGAACGTCCCTCCCCTTTTTGAGGAAGGGATTAATCCGGGAAGGGGATCTCTATACCGCGCTGTATCCCCTTGTTGAGTTCTCCTTCATGATGTCGCGGATATTCTTCTCCACATAAGGGCCATCACGGTGAGCAGCGGGATCAGCATGATGAGGGACATCCTCCACATAGTTGAAGTTCTTATAATGCAGTTCGCCAATGGCCCAGAGAAGGCACGC
>CALJCU010000627.1 GCA_938023885.1 uncultured Prevotella sp.
GTCTTCGTTGCCGACCCAACGGTTGCCGGGCCCGCCGTCGGTATGGATGACAGCCTGAGGCTGCAGGTCGTTGACCAGCTTGAAAAGCTCATCGAAATGATAGTAGTGCTGCCGGTCGATGGTACGTGTCTCACGGGCACCGCCATAGTAGCCGTCTCCGCCATTGGCCCCGTCGAACCATATCTCAAAGAGGTTCTTGTAGTTGAGCAGGAGTTCCTTCAGCTGGTTCTTATAATAGGTTACATAAGCCTCCGAGCCGTAGTTAGCCTGGTGGCGGTCCCAGGGAGAGAGGTAGATGCCGAAGCGGAACCTGCGCTTCCTGCAGGCTGCGGCGAGTTCACCCACCGCATTGCCATACCCATGCTTGTAAGGAGACTTCCGGATGGAATAATCGGTGAAGCAGGAAGGCCACAGACAGAAGCCGTCGTGATGCTTGGCTGTGAATATCACACCCTTCATTCCGCCGCTCTGCAGCGTGCGTACCCACTGGTCACAGTCGAGGGTGTCGGGATTGAAGACACTCGGGTCAGCATCTCCGTAGCCCCACTCCTTGTTCTGGAACGTGTTCGGTCCGAAATGGATAAACGCATACGTTCCCATCTTCATCAGTTCTACTTGCTGGGCTGTCGGGACGGGATAGACGGGAGCCGGGGCATCTGTCTTTGCCTGAAGACCGACAGATGTAGTAAACAACAATGTTATTGTGTAAAATGCCTTCATATAAATGGTATTAATGGGCTCAGGCTGCCGCAAGGTAGCAGCAGCCTGAGCCATGAGAACTAACTATTGTGCATAGATGCCTATCTTGCTTCTTGTTGAAGTTCCGGTCTTCCGTAGAGAAATTGTCGGCAGAAAGGCTATCTGCTGACAGGCAGCTGATGTCATCACCTGAGACCTCATCACCAATGATCTCTGTTGCATTGTCATCGCTTGAGCAAGCGGTGAGCCCTTGGCCTGCCAGGACAGACGGGCCAAGGGAGATGTATAAAGTTCTGATATTCATAACTGAAAACGGGTTATAGGAAGACAAGTTACTGTGAAACCTCGTTGTTGTCGTCCTTGACATGGCCGGTGATTTTCTCTGTCGACACATTCTTCCGGGTCTGCTGAGCCCGTTGTGCGCATTGGATGCACCGTCTGCCTTGCGGATGAAAATGTGTCTTTGTCGGATCTCATACTCTAAGTCCGTGCCTTTCAGTATCTGACCGAGCGATCCGGCGAGATTCTCTTTCGTGTTAGAGACTGATACTTTCTTGCGCAATGTTGCCTTGCTTTAGAAGTTGCCTTTATTGGCATTATCCCACCATACATGGGTTCCGCCCTTGTCGCCGGAGATGCCATTTTTGCTGGTGTTCTCCTGGTCGAGCAACTTCAGTGCGCCTTCAATCCCCTTGGCATTCGTATCGTAGGCATTGCTGCTGTAAATGACACGGCGTACGCCCTCTGCTGTGTTCACGGCACCGTTGCTCTTGTTGACCAGTGCAGCGAAGAAATGGGGATACCCCGTGCGGCGCTGTTCTGCCCAGGCTTCATTTGACAATGGGAAGAGTGCAATATATTTCTGGGTCTGGATACGTGCGAGCTGGTCTTCCTTGGATGCGCTATTATCCCACTTCACACCCAGGAGGTTGACAGCCTTGGCATTGTTTGCACTGTTCCCCGGATCTACATAATCAGCCTGATGCGTTGTTCCGTTAATATAATCGTCGATCTCCGCATCGCTGATGCTCGTGATACCTGCGAAACTACCCTTATAGGCCAGTTCGTTTTTGATAGACAGACGGATGCCCTCTTCATAGAGGCTCTGCACGCTCTGTGTGCCAATGTCCCAGCGCAACTTAGCTTCCGCTAACAGGAAGTAAGACTCTGCTGCCTTGAAGATAGGAAGTGGAACATTGTAGTCACCCGCCCATTGCGACATTTTATAGCCATACGAGTTGTTGCTTCCTTTCTGAGCCATACCACTGGCAAATCGGATACCACAGTAAGCAGATCCCTTCGGTGTTAAGACACCTTTCTCGTTGGTGATATCACCGGCATTCTTGGTGATATAAAGAGGTAGACGTGGATCTTTCATTCCGACTAATAGCGTAACGAGGTTGGCGTTCATGCCACAGTCTTGCCAGTCAAACATACGCTTGAGCTCGTTAGACTGGTCTTTCACCACAATATCCTTCCCACTTACTGCTAAGGTATTGGCAGCTGCTTTTGTAGCGATCTCTTTCAGGTCATAGCCGTCTGCTTTCATCTCATCCTGTCGCTTTGAGAGTCTCAGGGCAATGCGGAGCTTTAATGTATTAGCAATTTGCAACCACATTTGCGGATCTCCGCCGCCCCATGTATCAAATGTCTTGAGGTCTGCCTTGTCGTTCTCGCTCATTGAAGCAATGGCTGTCGAGGCTTTGTCCAAATCATCAAGAATCTCCTCGTAGAGTTTCTGCTGACTGTCAAACTCATAGTATTCCTCACTCTTGCCCTCAAGGATGGAGCTGTAGGCTAACGGTCCGTACGCATCCGTTGACGTGATGGTCCCGCAAGCCTGCACGATGCGCATGACACCTGCCAGTCCGCTTTGTCCCCGTTTGTCACAAGCAGCGATAATACGTCGGGTGTTATTGAAAATGTGCAGGTAGTAGTTCTCATACATTCCTCCACTGTGTCCCCGGTTTTCACCCATGTCGCAGTTAGTAAAGTTACCGTGAGGTGTCTGGAAATAGCCACCATAGAGGTCGATGGTAAGGTTGGTCCAGAACTGGAACATGTTCTGGTGAGGAGGATAACAGTAGTTCATCGGCTCTGCGCACTGTGCTGAGAATGGCAGGTCGTTAGGGTCGACCTGAGTCTTGTTCGTGTTCAGGTCTTCGAAGTTATCTGTACAGGAGCTGAAGATTCCTCCTAATACAGTCAGTGCCATGAATACGGTCGCTGTGATAATATTCCTTTTCTTCATGATTGTACGTTTTTATAGGTTCAACTCAACTTGGTTTATACTTTACGCAACGACTTAGAAGTTAAGCTTGAGGTTCAATCCCAGGCTTCTCGAAGTGGGCAGACTGAAGATGTCTACTCCCTGACTGCCGTTTCCCGTTCCCATAGAAACATCCGGGTCGCAAGGTGCGTCCTTGTAGAAGAAGAACAAGTTGCGGGCGATCAGTGCGGCAGTGAGGTTCTTTCCGTTGCCAAACAGGTTGCGGAACGTATAGCCGAGGCTCATTTCGCGCAGACGAATGTTCGTGCCTTTGTAGACATAGAACTCGTTGGCATAAGGACTATTGAAATTGGATGAGCCGACAATGGTGTACCAGGCCTCCGGGTCAAACTCCACTCCGTCTACAACTACCTTACCGGCATCTCTCGCGTCTCCCGAGCGCTTGGAGACACCCCAGCCGTCGAGGGTCGCCTCAGTAGCCGATAATACACGACCGCCAAACTTTCCGTCAATGAGGAAGGAAAGCGTAAAGTCTCTGTAATGGAATGAATTCGACCAGCCGAAGTTTACCTTCGCGTTGATATTACCTGCATAGGCCATCTCGTTGTTGCTGTCACCCAGCAAAACAGGCTCGCCCTTATCATTCTTTACAGGCTTGCCACTGTCGTCACGTTTGATTTGCCGTACGTAGAGATCTCCGTAGGAACCGCCTTCTTTCAGGATGATCCTGGCACCTGACCATGAGGCGATGGAGAGACCGTTAGGCAGTCCGTCAACAAGCGTCTTTATCTTGTTCTCATTATAGGAAATATTGAAATTGGTACTCCATGAGAAGTCATCGTTAAACGACTGATACCAGCCTGTAGAGAATTCGAAGCCTTGGTTCTGCACATTGCCTGCGTTGACATAACGGTTGCGCAGTCCTGACTCATAAGGAGCTGATACAGAGAAGAACTGGTTCTTGGTGTTAGTCTTATAGTAAGTAATGTTAGCCTCTAAGCGATTATCAAAGAACATACCTTCGATACCGAGCTCAAGAGAATGTGTCTTCTCCGGCTTCAGTGTGCGGAACGGAGCCTTGTCAGGAGGCGTTAAAGAGCCACCGTC
>CALJCU010000628.1 GCA_938023885.1 uncultured Prevotella sp.
GTCATGCCGTGATGGCGGAAGGTGGCGTCGACCCAGTTGACGTTGGGGTAGAGGTCGGGATAAGCTCCGTTTTGGAAAGCGCTGATCTCGTCGGCAGAGTATTTCGGAGCCTTGCCCTCGTTGGTCAGCGCCTCGTTCATGGCAGCGGCGTAGGTGGGCGCGCTGATGAACTTCGGACGGTTGATCTGACAGTTGAAGAGATGGTCATAAGTAAACTTCACCTCTTTACTGTTGTATTTGCCTCGCTTCGTAGTGACGAGAATGACGCCATTGGCACCACGATTACCATAGAGAGCTACGGCAGCAGCATCCTTGAGGATGGAGACGTGGTCAACCTCGATAGGATCGATGATGTTGAGGTCACGCTCAATGCCATCGACAATGACGAGCGGGGAACTCGTACTCAGACTCTGAAGCCCACGGATATAGAAGGTAGGATTGGAGTTGAAGTAAGTGCCGCCGTTCTGGAAAGACACCAATCCGTTGCCACCCCGTCCGATGATGGAGTTACTGATGTTCTTGGCTGATCGCCGGTTGACATCCTTGTTCGTGATGACCGTGACAGCCGCCGTGGACTGTGCCCGGTTGAAATCTTTGTTGGCACCGACCTCGATGACCTGTCTGGCGAAAGCATCGACGGGGACTGACGCCGAATCTGTCTGTGCCCACACCCCCGTCGGCACAAGCAGGCCGAGGGAGAGAACGGGATATATGATAGATTTTTTCATCTTATTGTCTTTTGTCGTTTATAAGTTATGAATTTCTAATTGAGATGAATCACCATCCCGGGTTCTGTACGAGGCCGTAGCCTTTATTGATTTCCGTCTTCGGGAAAGGCCAAAGATACCACTTAGCCACCTCCTGCGAGTCAGAATCCTCACCCCAGAGCACATGCTTACGGTTCTGGATCTCAAACTTCTCATACTCGAAACGTGAGGGCTCAGCAGCACCACTGTTCTTGTTATTGCCTCTCCAAGCACCGTACTGACGCATATAGCCACCGGTAGGACTCTGATCCATACGATAGGTGATAAGGCCATGCAACGGCTTCGTCATCCAGTCACCACGCTTGTAGCGGATCATATCCCAATAGTGGTTGTTGCTCAGACCGAGCTCACAGGCACGCTCACGCAGGATCTCATTGATAAGGTTCTCCTTATTGTGGTGCAGATCCAGGTCGGGATTCTTCAGAGCCAGTCCTTTCAGACCGACACGGGCACGGACGATATCCACCTGCTTCAAGGCCTCATCGAGCTGATTGCACTGCGCCAGACACTCAGCATACATCAGATACATCTCATCGAGGCTCAGATATACCCACTGCGTATACTTACGCAGATAGTCCTGGTTCATGTAGTATTTGTTCTGGTCGTAACCAGTCGCATAACGATGAGCCAACGCCTCTGTCTTAATGACAGTCTTCGAGTCGGCATTGTAACGTGCTACGTTGCTGCCCGCATCGGCACCGCCGACCCAGAGCTCATAGACATCACCATTCGACTTGCCGGTGGTCCAGTCGAGAGAGGTCATCTGTCCATTGACGATACATTCCTCATAGAGACGAGGATCACGGCTGGCTGTCTTCTTGAAACCACCACGCACCTTCTGGTATTTGTAGAAGAGCTGGCCGTTGGCTCCTGCCACCTTGCCCTTGAGGCTGTCTTTCTCCCAGTTGAACGGCGTGCCGTCAGACCAAGGGAACATCTCCACATACTCCTCTGTCGGCAGACAGTTCTGACGGGCAGGACTGTCGAGCCACTGATGCCAAGTATAAGTACCCGACTTAAATACATCTACCCCACCCACACGCGTGGAATGAAGAATCTCCTTACTGCCCTGGTAGGCATAACCCATACGGTAAGCCTGACGATAGCCATCGGGAGTCTCCGACGTAGCCTGCGTCAACTCATAATAGCCATTGGCACTCAGCGCGTTGAAGAAGTCCTGGCAAGCCTTGAGTGCTTTCTCCCAACGGCTCTGCCGGAAGTCACCGTACCACACCATGTGTTTCTGCTCGGCCTCAGAGGAACCGCCGTAGTAGCCTTGCGCAGCATTAAAAAGAGGAGAAGCAGCGAAAGTCAGAATCTTTGCTTTCAGTGCCATGGCACCGGCTTTCGTCCACCGGCCTGTGTTGTTCGTGGCATCGGTCTCCGTCGTGTTGCCATTGTAAGCCCAAGGCAGAGCGCCGGAATTGATGGCCTCGTCGAGCTGACCGACCATGAAGTTGACGGTGGAGTCCAAGGTAACACGCGGCACCTTGTAGGAACCTTCTGTGCCACTATAGGAATGGTCTATAACAGGCAGGCCACCATAGACAGAGAAGAGGTCGAAATAACGGGCAGCAATGAGGCAGTGAGCCTGCGCCCTGAAACTGGCTTTCTTCTCATCGGACAGGCCCGGCACATTGCCGACATTCTCTATGAGCAGCCATGCAGCACGCACTGCCTGCCACACATTATCACCGCTGTAGGAGAACAACGGATTCTGGTTGGAGTCGAGTGTTCCTGAGTAGTAAGCCTTGTAGATGGTGTTATTGTCCCAATGCATCACCCAGCAGTCGGTGAGCTGGTCAAACTTTCCCGACCAAGGACTGACGGATGTTCCACATTTATTATTATAGGGAAGTCCATAGTACTGGAGGGCATAGATGGAGTTAAGGAACTGTTCCGTGTAGATAGGACTGTTGAAAACCGTGTCCTTCGTCACGGTAGAACCGGAGGGCTTGTCAAGAGCAGCATTGCCCAGCTTGAGCTCGTCGGTGCACCCGGCGAGGAAAGGGACGACTGCCGAAGCCATCAACATCCCGGTAAATATCTTATAGAGTTTCATATCTGTTTTGTGTTTAGAATGCTACTTTTAAACCTAACGTATAGGTGCGGTTCAAAGGATAAGACGGTGCATCCGTAGCACGTGTCTCGGGGTCACCCCATTTGAACGGAGTCAGCGTGAAAAGGTTGTAAGCACTCAAAGAGAGCTGCAACTGCGACAGACCCAACGTCTTCATAAAGGGGAAATGGAAATCGTAAGCCACCTGGATGGTCTTCAGGCGCAGATACTTGGCACTCTTCTCATAGAGGGTGCTCGTAGCATAGTTCTGAGCGGCATTCTCCCACGTAGCACGCGGATACTCAGCGCTCTGTGACGGGTTCTCCACT
>CALJCU010000629.1 GCA_938023885.1 uncultured Prevotella sp.
ATGCCACAATGATCAACATCACCAGTATGGAAATGGGTGGAAATATTGACAGCCCAAAGAATAGCGACACACCGTTCCGCCTCACTTCCAATGGGCAAAGTTATCAAGCGTTCTCTGAATATGACCATGGCTGCGCATTCGCAGCAGATTCAAGGTCAGACGAAAAATAATAAAAACATTCAAATCATGGAATCAACAAAGCAAAACACACTGTACCTGACCATCAAGCAGGTTTACTTCGACCAGATTGTTGCTGGCACTAAGAAAGAAGAATATCGCGAGATAAAGGATACCACCTATAAGAAATACTTGGCTTGTGACGAAAGCGGTTTTCCTTATTTTGATGATGAGAAGATCAGTGAGGATAATCCATTGTTAGGAGATATTTGCGTATGGAACAACGGTGTTTACCCATACTATCCCAAAGACAACCTGAAATATCTCAGTCTGGCCGTCGGCTATGCCAAAGAGCGTGACACGGCATTGGTGGAAGTGACCGGCATAACCTTCCAGCCTCTGACCGGCAAGGATGGCAAGCCCGCACGCTTCCATGATGACGGCGAGAATGCTGACCTTGATCCCAATGGAGAACTCTGCTTTTGGGAAGCCGTGTTCCATCTCGGAAATATTGTGGAAGTGAAGAGAAAATAACGGTATTTTTCTAAATATGGCAACCAACAAGAATGCACAGATAAGATACCAGGCTCTTGACAGATGTCTTGGTAATTGGAGTCGTCGATATTACATAGAGGACTTGATAGATGCCTGCAATGAGGCTCTTTACCTTTACAATGGTCAGGGGAGAAAAGAGGATGGTGTGAAGAAACGGCAGGTACAGGATGACTTGAAGTTTATGGAAAGCGAAGAAGGCTACAGAATGATGATTGATGCCATACGCGACGGTCATCGGAAGTACTATCGCTACCACCATCGTAATGACTCTATCAGCGAACGGCCTTTCAATCAGGAGGAACAGAACATCGTATCTGATGCCCTGATGCTGCTCAAACGATTTGAAGGCGTTCCCCAGTTTGATTGGCTGACGGATATCGACAAGAAACTGTATTCCACCAGTCAGCTTGGCAAGGATGTACGTTCGGTGGTCAGTTTCCAACATAACCCTTACCTGAAAGGAATGGACAAGGATTACTACAAACAGATTTTCGATGCCATTGTCAATAAGCAAGCCTTGGAGATTTGTTACCATCCTTTTGGTAAAGATGCCAAAGAGCTGGTAGTGAGCCCTTATCATCTGAAGCAATATAATAATAGGTGGTTTCTCATAGGGAAGCAGAGTGATTATGACGGATTAACCAACTATGCCATAGACAGAATTGACGGCATCAAGGATCTTGGACGAAAGAAATTTGAACCACTGGATGAGAATTTCGATTTTGACGAGTATTTTGAAGATGTCATTGGTGTATCGGTGGAAGATGTTCTGGTGGATAACGTGGTCATCTATGCCAACGAAAAGGCTTTCAACTATATTTACACCAAACCGCTCCATGAATCACAGGTGGCAAGAAGCGAACGAGCTGAGGATGGAAGACGAATTATAACTTTGAAGGTGAAAGACAACTATGAGTTACGGGCTTTGTTGCGTTCTTTCGGGAGCCAAATAGAGGTGATCGAGCCAGCTTCTCTTCGCAAAGAGATGAAGGAAGATGCTGATGCGCTAAGTAAGATGTATGGCGATTAATTTTTTTTGAAAGAATGCAGAATGGTTGCACACTCAATAAGTATCTTTGCATTGTAACTTTAATGAGTTGTTTATGAAAGAACTAAAATGTCCCAAGTGCGGTGCTATTTTCACCGTTGATGAAGCTGATTATGCTTCTATCCTTAACCAGGTTAAGAACGATGCCTTTGACGCAGAAGTAAGCAAAAGACTTGCTGAACTCCGTCAGCAGCAGAAGATGGAGCAGGAAGCGGCTCTGTTAGCATCTGAACGAGGGTTCAAGGATAAGCTGTCGGCAAAGGATAATGAGATTGCAGGCAAAGATACTGAGATAGCCAGACTGAATGAGCGTCTCAACAGCATTGCTCAGGCCAAGCAACTCGAAATGAAGGAACAGCTCTCGGATAAGAATGCTGAAATCGTTCGCTTAAAAGAGCAGATTAACAGTCTCCAGAGTAGCAAGCAAATGGAAAT
>CALJCU010000630.1 GCA_938023885.1 uncultured Prevotella sp.
TACTACGGTTCCGGAAGCTGTCAGTGTGTTCTGCTGTATCATCTGTGTCCTTGCAGCAGCGGGAGATGGAGATACGAGTGTAAGACCAACTGACATCATGAGAGCCTGTATAAAAAGATTAGGTTTTCTCATAATTCATTATTTTAAAGGGTTAGACTACTTTAATTGTTTAGTAATATCTGTTGCAAAAATATGATAAAATCATCAAAGCTGCAACTGTTTGCTTAAATTTTTATTGTGAATCAGTAGAAAAAGTCTCATACATTAATCATTCCTCATACAAGAGATACTTTCTGCGTTGTTTTATAAATGTCGCATCATCCTGCTGCCACATCTTGCTGATCTCTCCGGCGGTCTTCCCTTGCTCAATCATCTTCCGCACATAATCAACCCCTATAAGTTTCTCAAAAAACGGAGTGAAGAAGCGATCACCAATATTCAAGGCATGATAGGCCTCTATAATGTAAGTCAAATCTATCTTGCGTGACCAGATGACAGAATCACTCATCCCACTCAAGTCCCGGCCCTGGCAAAGTTGTCCCAACAGTGGCGGATTCTTCGCTCCCGTTCTGCTTTCAGGTGTAAACGTAAAAGCATAGCCTTTCATGTCCGGATGTCCGAATATCTCAAAAGGCTTGTCCGTCCCACGTCCCACGCTGACGGGCGTTGCCTCAAAGAGGCAGAGAGAAGGGTAGAGGTAGACCGACTTCATCGTCGGAAGGTTGGGCGAAGGTGGTACCGGCAGGATATATCTCGTCTGATGCGTGTAGTTCTTGCAAGGGATGACCGTCAGCCTGCATGCTTTTCCCGATTTAAGCCAACGCTCCCCATTGATCATCCTCGCCAACTCACCAAGCGTCATGCCGTGAACAACAGGAATGGGTAAGGCACCAACTCCCGAAAAGTATCTTCTTTTTAATATAGGACCGTCAACATAGAAACCGTTAGGGTTAGGACGGTCAAGGACAATCATCTCCTTTCCACATTCCGCGCATCGGTTCATCAGCCGCATCATCGTAATATAATAGGTGTAAAAACGCAAACCGACATCTTGTATGTCTGTCACAATGACATCTATCTTCCGCATCTCCGCATCATCGGGAGCGTTCTCCGAAGTGCCATAAAGAGAGCAGACCCGCACTCCCGTCTGCCCGTCTACAGAAGAGCTTACCTTTTCTCCAGCATCAGCTTGCCCCCTGAAACCATGTTCCGGAGAGAACACTGTCACAACATTGACGTGATGGTCAAGCAACACATCCAAGGTCAGCCGGCTTCCTGTTCTTCCTGTCTGATTGGAGAAGAGTGCCACACGCCTGCCTTTGAGCAATCTCAGGTAGGCGCTTGTCTGCTCTGCCCCCGTTACAACAGCAGCATGCATAACGTTTGAAAGGAATGTCACGAAGACGAGAACAAGCAATGCAGATAGAGGTCTAATGTTTAGCTTCATAACCAATAATTGTTTCTATATTGCAAATATAAGCAACTTTAACAGAATTTCCTTTGAATGTTCTTATAAAAAGTAATAACTTTGTGTTAATTAACACTTATGTAAATAGTCAGATGAGCCCCATCACCGTAGCACTAACAATACTTGCCTACTTTATCGTGCTCTACACTGTATCCTGGCTTGCCGGTCGTAAGACAGACAACCAAGGATTCTTTGTTGGTGGCAGAAAGCAAACATGGTTTCTGGTTGCCATAGCAACAATGGGGTCGTTCCTATCCGGTGTCACTTTTGTCTCTGTGCCCGGTATGGTGGCAGAAAAGAGTTTTTCCTACATGCAGATGGTGATGGGCTTCGTCGTCGGACAGTTCATCATTGCTTTTGTGCTCGTTCCCTTGTTTTATAAGATGAAGCTCGTCTCCGTATATCAATATCTTGAAGACCGGTTTGGTGCACGGTCTCACAAGACAGGAGCGTGGTTCTTCTTCATCTCTAAGATGCTTGGCGCATCGGTAAGACTTTTCCTTGTCTGTCTTACATTGCAGTTATTGGTTTTTGAGCCTCTTCACCTGCCGTTTATCCTGAATGTCATCGTCACCGTACTGTTAGTCTGGCTTTACACCTTTCGTGGAGGTGTAAAATCGGTTATCTGGACCGATGTTCTCAAGTCACTTTGCCTTATCCTCTCGGTGGTCCTTTGCATTGTTTTCATTTCATCAGAAATGCACCTGGGATTCAAGGGAATGGTAAGTGCCATCACCAGCAGCAAGATGAGTCAGATATTCTTCTTTGATGATGTCAACGACAAACGTTACTTCTTCAAACAGTTTATCGCTGGTATTTTTACAATGATTGCTACCACTGGACTGGACCAGGACATGATGCAACGCAATTTAAGCTGTAAGAACTATAAGGACTCACAGAAAAACATGATGATGAGCATCGTCTGCCAGTTCATTATTAATCTTCTCTTTCTCATGCTTGGCGTTCTGCTCTATCTCTTTGCTGCAAAAGTCGGCATCACGGCAACCGGTGACGCCCTTTTCCCAGCCGTTGCAACAAGCCGTTATCTTCCCATCACTGTAGGAATACTCTTTATTGTCGGTTTGTTTTCCGCCGCTTATTCTGCAGCAGGCTCTGCGCTAACAGCCCTTACGACCTCCTTTACACTCGACATTCTGGAAGCTGACAAGAAAGGAAATGACGAGAGCTCCCTGACAAGAACCCGTCAGAAGACCCACGCGTGCATGGCGCTGCTCATGGCAATCGTCATTTTCGTCTTCGGTCTGTTGAACAACACAAGCGTGATCGACGCTGTCTATATCCTCGCAAGTTATACCTATGGCCCCATTCTTGGAATGTTCGCTTTCGGCATTCTTACGAAAAAGCAGACCAACGACCGCTACGTGCCCCTTGTCGCCATTGTGTCTCCAATCCTCTGCTTCATTCTACAAGAGAATTCTGAGGCTTGGTTCAATGGTTACAAGTTCAGCTACGAATTACTGATTTTCAATGCCTTATTTACTTTCATCGGTCTTTGTCTGCTGATAAGAAAAAGATAATTGCTAATTACAAATGATATATGAAGAAATTTCTTTTTTTCATCCTTTCATTGTTCACCATCACATGTGTCAAAGCCCAAGGACTTGTTCACTGTGACCCTTCAGATGTAGGACTCAGCGCCGCCCATCTTCTATATGCCGACAGCACCATCTATAAGGCTATCCATGAGAAGAAGACGCCAGGAACCGTACTCTGTGTGGTACGTCATGGCAAGATAGCTTATCTTAAAGCTTATGGCAACAAACGCATCGAACCAAAAATTGAAAAGATGACTACAGGTACTGTGTTCGACATGGCCTCATGCAGCAAATCTATATCCACAGCCATCTCTGCCTGGATTCTCATTGAGCAAGGCAAACTGAGACTAATGGACCGCGTAGACAGCTATATTCCCGGATTTGGAAATTGGAAAGATGCAGATGGTAACGAGACTGCTATCCGCGTCATCGACTTGATGACGCATATCTCTGGCCTTCCGCCTTATGCTGACGTGAAAGCGCTGAAAGAAAAATATGGTGCACCAAACAGAGATGGGGTGATTGATTATATCTCCCACTGCAAGCGTGACTTTGCACCAACGACAGACTTCCAATATAGCTGTCTCAACTATATCACGCTGCAACGCATCATAGAAACCATCTCCGGCGAGAGCCTACGCGACTTTGCCAAGCAGCATATCTTCAATGTCTTAGGCATGAATCATACCGACTATTGCCCGCCTAAGAAGCTTGCCCGCCTTTGTGCACCGACGGAGAAACAACCCGATGGTAAATGTCTGCTGGGAGTAGTCCATGACCCATTGGCCCGCGTCATGAACGGCGGCATATCGGGCAATGCCGGTGTCTTCTCAACAGCTGAAGACCTTGCTGTGCTCTGCGCGGCTTTACAAAATGGAGGATCATGGAACGGGAAAAGAATATTAAGTCCGGCCGCTGTCAAAGCCATGCGCACAGTGCCGGACCGTGCTGCTAAGTTCGGACGGACACCCGGATGGGACTGCTGTTCCGACTACTCATCCAACAAAGGCGACATGCTCAGTCCTGAGACCTATGGACACACGGGATACACAGGAACCAGCATAGTCATTGACCCGGTCAATGATATCAGCATCATTCTTCTTACCAACGCAGTACATCCCCATGACAAAGGCAATGTCATCGCCCTGCGCTCTTACGTAGCCAATGCCGTAGCTGGAGCCATCATTAAATGAAGGTCTCTTCCGGTTTTCGGAGTGACAAGGTCCCCGAAGGGGGCCAACCTTGTTCAACCTCTCCGAGGTTGGATGCGGTACCCCTCCGAAACAGAAAAACCAAATAACATCAATATTATGAGAAAAAAAACGATATCTTTTGTTCTCCTCCGCTATCCTTTCTCAGACGATCCTTATGGCCCAAAGCTATTCATGGAAGACAGATCTTCATCATCGGCTCCTCGTTGATTTCAATAAGAGCGAAGCAGAAGTAAAAGCATACATCCGCCAATACATCCCCACTGTCTCCGATACACAGATGAAGGTATGGGAGAAGTCGGGAGCATTGGAAATGCGTGTCATCGATGGAGAGAAGCGGTTCTTCCACCATGCTGCTCCCAACCTGTTCCGAATCGACAAGACATGCAAAGGCATAAAAGTGAAGAAAGACGGCCATTCAACCGACGGATATGAAGAAGTGGACAAAGAGAACGTGTCCAAGATAATCAATGAGGCGCCTAAAGACAAGCAGCACTTGGCTGAGCCCAAGAAGCTGAAAGTAAGATACACGCTGACAGTAAACACCGATGCCGTTCCAGCTGGTGAGACCGTCCGTTGCTGGCTGCCTTTCCCAAGAACCGACATCACAAGACAGCAGCAAGTGAAACTGCTCGCTACCAGTGAAAAGCAGTATCAGCGTTCGCCGGAGAGTTGTGCCCACTCCTCTGTCTATATGGAGAAGAAAGCAGAAGCCGGAAAGCCTACGGTCTTCTCAGAGGAGTTCGAATACACCACCTGCGGCAGTTGGTTTAACCTGAAGCCTGAGGATATCAGGCCTTACAACACCTCTACGGCTCTCTACAAAGAGTATATCTCCGAGCGCGACCGCCACATTGTCTTCACACCAAGGATCCGGCAGTTAGCTGACAGCCTCACACGGGGTGAAACCAATCCGTTGCTTAAAGCGCGCCGCATCTTCAAGTGGATCAACGACAACTTCCCCTGGGCTTCGGCCAGAGAATATTCAACGATAGAGAACATCCCGGAATATGTTCTTGAAAATCCCTATAACAACGTCAACAACCGACAGAAATATTTCAAGCCCCGCAGATGCTTGTGGCATAAAGTTTGTTGCACCATTGTTAGAGAATATTAAAGAAATGGAGGACTGAATATGGCATTTATCGACTATTATAAGATTTTGGGTGTCAGTAAAGACATTCCACAGAAAGACGTGAGGCGGGCTTATGTTAAGCGTGCTAAGCAGTTCCATCCCGATCTG
>CALJCU010000631.1 GCA_938023885.1 uncultured Prevotella sp.
ATCGATAGATATACGGAATCGCACGGTTTGACAGATAGAAGTTAAACGTTGTCTAAAATTGGGGTATAGTATACTAAAAGCGATTTATCTCATCATCCGCTGAACCACTGCCGCTGTACCTATCCTTGAAGCTGTTGAAGTTATAGCTAATGGAGGCGATAAGGCAACGATTGAAGTTGTTTACCATTCTGTTTTGTACCACGAAATTTACTTTCTTCACATCATTCAATTTCGACCAATCAAACAAGTCCTCAGCTTTCAGTGTAATAGTCAGTTTCTTATTGAGCAGTTGTTTTTGAATCATCATATTGAAAGTAGCATGGCTATTTTGCTCATAGATGTCATGATGTCCTTTGATGTTCCAATAGAAATCAATACGGAAGAGCCAATCGCGTTTTAACTCCAACATGTTTTGAAGAGTCAACAGACCGTATGGATGATTATAATCCATTTGCTCCCCATTATATGTCAATAAAAAAAATGGCTTATAGACACCTGCAGTCAAAGTTGGATGCCAACAGCCGAAGACAGGTGAGACTACACATTGTGCACCTAATTGTTGGAAGTCCTTGGCATTGGTTGACATCCAAGAAACGGTTCCTGGTTTGCTAGAAATCGCCATAACTGTAGGATGGATATAGTCTTTGATATACTGATAGTCTAACTTGAAGTCGAAGATGCGATAATTCATACTAAGTTCCGTGTCATATACATATTGCGGCTTCAAGTAAATGTTGCCTTGCTCGTAGTGGTATTGGTTGTTGTAACTCACGCTGTTATTCAACTGCCGGAACGAAGGGCGATTCACCCTACTACTGAAATCGAGGTTCAAATCTACTTTGCCGAGAGAAGTGAAAAGCGAGAAAGAAGGCAATAAGTCCGAGTAATTTGTTTTATTCTTTACTTCTCCTTGGTCGGTGTTGATGGCATGCACATACTCATAGCGAAGCCCAAGACTTCCTCTCCATTTCTCTGTTGAAAAGTGATAAGATACAGATCCTGCATACTTGGTTTCCTTGTTCTTGAATTGGTCGTCGGCAATCTTCCCTTCTACGTTCACGGAAGTTCCCCATGACGAGATTTTACTGAAATCCGTACCGAAGTCAAGTCCATGTTTTCCGTTTATGTTCCAAGCAAACACACCTTTGAATGCTACTGCACGATTTCTTTGGTCGTTTTGCATGTGTGTGATTTCCGAAGTTGCATCCGTTTTACTTGTCTCGGTTACTTGTTGCTGATGCTTCAATTGGGAATACACATAGTCAGCATCCAAATTAAGCTGCAACTTGTCTGACAGCTTGCCGATGTAATAAACATTGACATTATGGAACCTTTCCTTTTCCGACTCATTGGTCTTGTTGTCCGTCGAAGTCAAAAGTTCGTTATTCTTATAAGTCACCATATAGTCGTATGGAGAATCAAGCAACTTGTAGTTGGAGATGGTCCCCATGTATTTGCCACCAATGGTGTGGTTCTTGCTGACAGCATAGTTCATGCCCACACTGTAGTCATGGGAACGAGAACGGTCGGAGTATTCCGAAGCAGAAACCTCATGGAAAACGTCTTGCTCGTAATTGGTTTGGTCGATGTCATAGCGGATGTCGCTTCTCGCATTGTCATACTGATAGGCAAGAAAGAAATCCATTGCACCTCTGTGTATGTTGAGGTTGATGTCCTCATTATGAGACCAATTCTTGTGCCTTGAAAGTTCTGTACGGGCTATGCCTGAAAGCCCATCGAACTTATGGCGTATGGTATTGATGGCTATGACACTCCTTATGTCTGCGTCGTATTCTGCCCCAGGATTAGTGATAAGTTGGACAGACTTCACATTGGAAGAGGAGATCATCGAAAGTTCAGAAACGTTTGCCACCTTTCTGCCATCGATATAAATCATAGGTTCACCCTTTCCGAACACCTCGTATTTACCATTAGTATAAAGCATTCCTGGAACGTACTTGATGACATCGGAAGCCTTGCCGATGTTTTGCAAGTTAGAGTTTTGAATGTTGAGTGTAAGTTTGCCGTTTTCTCTAGAAATGTATTTGTGATGTCCAACAATGGTGATATCGTTCAAAAGGTGGACATCTGCCGACATACGAATGGTATCTATATTTTTTGCGGTTATAGACAATTCCATTGTTTTGTATCCGATGCAACTGATTTTAGCAACCAACGGAACGTGAGGACACGAAATGGTAAATCGACCTTTTTCATCACTCACTCCACCAGTAATGAGAGAGAAGTCTATTTTTGACAGCAGTGAGATGGAGGCGAATGGCACAGGATTGCGATTATCATCAAGAATTAATCCTGTCAACGTATCTTCTGGACATTTTGTGATATTGTAAGCATGTGTGTCATTATTTGAAATGCATACATATCTGTCATACGTTGCAACATATCCTATGAAGCTTTGTATAATTAACGACAATAATATGAGTTTCATTCGAAAATGATTCTATTGTGAACGCCCGATAAATCGGGCATTCGGGTTTAACTTATTTGATTTGACACAACAAAAGAATTAGCAGACTGCGGCATGCCGTCTGCGGCTATCGGAAGGCTTTTATAGTTTTAAAACGACCGGAAAATAGGAAATTTCATTCGCGTGCTCTGAGCAACAATCTTTGCCTCTCAGTCGTTCAGGCCAGTTTCATTCTCGGGCTTGGTGTCCCAGTAAAAATCGGCCTTAGGATTCGTGCGCCTCTATGCGCTTTCCTTACCGGATAAATCCTCTCCGGTGAGTTTCTTTATCCGGTCCTGATAATACTTGATTTGAGCCTGTTTACGCTTGTCATCCATGTAGTCCGATCCGAGCTCCTGATATACAGTGCCGTCCTTGAGCATGTGACAGATGACCTTGAGCATTTCTGCTGCGATTGCCACCAGCGCGCGTTTCTTCCCCGTCTTGCGGCAAGCCTCTTAAAGCGTTCAGAGAAGTAGGTACCCTCTGTTCTTGTTGCACACCACGCACATTCTGTCATGATGGCCTTCGTTGCCTTGTTGCCGTGGTTGGTGTGTGAACTTTTTTTACCTGCGCTCCCATTGTTGCGGGGGGCGGGACCTGCCCATGAGGTAAGATGCTCTTCTGTGGGGAGCACTTCCATGTCTACCCCTATCTCGGCAAGGAGTTCCCTGACCGAAGAGTTTTCCATGCCGGGCACTTCACAGAGTTGTTCTATACGTCCCTGCAAGGGCTTCATCCGACGGTCTGTCTCCTTGTCGGGGATGTCTGTCCCGGCTTCGATGTTCTTGATGCTCTTGCGGATTGCCCTAATCATGAACTTGTGATGTTCGGTGAAGTGCCCTTCCACGGCCTCTGCTATTTCCTCCTGTGAATGTTTCAGACGTGGATGCGTACACAACTCTGCAAGTACCTGAGGGTCGGTCTCTCCCTTTATGACCGCGTCAATCACAGCGGTGCATGCCTTGCCGCGTATGTTGCTGAATACGCTTGACAACTTCAGGTTGGCATCCTCGAAGATGCGTATCATCCGGTTGTGCTCGCCGCCTGCTGCTGTACGGGCTTACGGCGATAGCGTGTCAGGTCACGGAGGTCACGTTGGTCCCTACAGGGTATGAAACTGCCCTTAAGCAGACCCGCGCGTAAAAGTTTGCAGATCCACGCAGAGTCTGTCTTGTGACCGGGGACGTACTTGATGTGGCGGGCATTCACCACCATGATGGTGAAGCCGCCAGGCTCAAGAATATTCATTACCGGCTTCCAGTATACGCCGGTGCTCTCCATAGCCACATGAGTAACTCCGAGTTCCAATAGCCATTCCTTCAATTGTGTCAAAGATCTGGTCGTCGACTGGAACGTACGTGTCTCTTTCTTAATGTCCGTCCCGCTGACTGTTGCCACAATCTCCTTCTTGTGAACGTCAAGGCCGCATCCGCGAGCTACGACTTCTTCGAAGGATACTTCGTTCTTCTGTTGTTTCGCCATAGTTGTAAAAGGTTGATGTTACTGTATCTGTGGCAAAGATACAAAAAATTTTCATTCCCTTTGGCGAATGCCTTCATGTATGTTTCATTCTATGATCGTTGCTACCACGTTTCTTGCACCACCATCATTTCTGAATTCACAGAGGTAGATGCCCTGCCATGTACCGAGATTAAGCCTCCCGTTTGTGATAGGGATGTTGATGCTTACTCCCGTTATGATACACTTTGCGTGGGCCGGCATATCATCAGATCCCTCGAGTGTATGTTCATAGTACGGTGCGTTCTCTGGGATGAGCCGATCATAGATGCGCTCCATATCACCACGTACAGACGGATCCCAGTTTTCACAAATACTCAAGGCGCAACTTGTGTGCTTGATGAACAAATTAAGCAGTTCAGTCTGGGGTAAGGTAGGCAGGTGTTTGAGTACTTCATCCGTGACGAGATGAAAGCCACGCCTTTGTGATCGTAATGTGAATTCTACTTGTTGTGCCATCTTATGCGTTCTTAATTACTGTCTCTATTTTATCGCTCCAGTCTTCACCGTTATCGGGAAGATAAGTCTTGAGCCCTAATGACTGTGCAGTCTTTATGTTGCCCGCTCCATCGTCAATGAACAACGTTTCTTCCGGGATGAAGCCTTCACCATCAAGCATCTTTTGGAATATCTCCTTCCCTGGCTTCATCGTCTTCAGTTCATAACTGAGATATTGATGCTCTTTAGGAATGTAATAACTTATGCCGTGCCCTTCACCATCCAACTTATCGCTCCGGAACCATCCTGCCATGTAAGGATTGGTATTTGAGAGCAGTGCTACACGATAGCCCTTCTCACGGAGGTCAAGGACCTTCTGGAGGTTCCCTTTCACGACGCTGACAATGATAGCATGCCAAGCCCGGTCACAGTCTTCCCAACTGACTTCATGACCCGATAGCTCACTGACTTTCTGACGGAACTCCTCACCATCTATATGACCCTCTTCCATTTCTCCGAAGAATCCGCCTTGTGTATATGGATCCATGTATTTCTCGACATCCTCCAATCCTAATGCCTTGAAAGCGTCCATACTCCTTACGATATCTATCTTGGCGAAGACTCCGCCAAAGTCGAATACTATATTCTTTATCATCTTATCAATCCTAAATTTTCATCACATATATATTTATATTGGTCTCCTTTTTCTCAAAGCCGATCGACTGGTAGAGTTTATTAGCTGCAATACGAGCCGGGCGAGAGGTAAGTTCTATTTGTCCACCCCCATTAACCTTGACGCATTTTATTGCTTCAGACACTAATCTTCTTCCAATACCTTTACCTCTTGCAGATTCATCTACGACCACATCTTCTATCCGCCATTTGTTTCCAGTAGGTGTTACAGAGTGGCAAAGCGACAACATTCCAATAATGCTATCTTCTTCTTTTGCCACCAAGAATATACAATATTGGCAGACTTCCTTGAGTTTGTCAGCATTAACAAGCTGAGCATGTGTCGTTAACTGACCAAGCAGATGATTGATTTTCAATA
>CALJCU010000632.1 GCA_938023885.1 uncultured Prevotella sp.
TTGGCCAATCATAACCTTGGTATATAGAAATGGCATTTATCCCAAACGGACAGCAAAGTGTATGTGGGAGCTTGCTAAGCAAACATGCATAGTAAAATACTAAATCTAAAAGTCATCGCATTTCTCTAAAACAATTTCTTTGTATTTCTTCATCACCTTGCATAAAGCAGAAATCCCAACCATATTGCTATGGTTGGGATTCTGTTGTTTGTTTGGAATAAGTTTTAATTTTGTCTTAACGACTTATTAACGTTAAGCGTCAGCCTTCTTCGTTTTGGCTGCGTAAGCCTCAGGGCTAAGCACGGAAACGGTGCTCTTGTCGTGTGCACCCCTATGGAAATAAACCACACCATCGGTCAAGGCATACAGTGTATCGTCCCTGCCCTGTGCTACATTCTCGCCTGCGAAGTGCTTGTTGCCACGCTGACGAACAATGATGTTGCCGGCAACAATCTGCTGGCCACCCCAAATCTTAACACCTAAACGCTTGGATGCTGATTCACGACCGTTACGTGAACTGGTCTGTCCTTTCTTGTGAGCCATCTTGTTTTACCTCCTGTTTTAAGCATTAACTGATTTAACCTCTACCTCTGTGAAGTGAGTACGATGACCATTCTTCACACGGTAGCCTTTACGGCGTTTCATCTTGAACACCACTACCTTGTCGCCTTTCACGAGGGGATTGACCACCTCTGCGACAACTTTAGCACCTTCCACTGTAGGTGCGCCGACAGTCACTGCTCCATCCTTGTCTACGAGCAGTACACGGTCGAACTCAACAGTCTTGCCTGCCTCGGCATCCTTGAGGTGATTGACAAAAAGCTTCTTGCCCTCTTCCACCTTGAACTGCTGACCGTTAATCTCTACGATTGCGTACATTTTTATTTAATATAAACGGTTTTCTCCGCAAGGCGGACGGACAACGCGCCGTCTCTTCTTTTAGCCCCCACGGACTCATAATCGGGTGCAAAGTTACACATTTTACATGATAGTGCCATCTTTTTACTTCATTATTTTCGCTCACTTTAGCTTTTTTATTAATTTTGCATGGAATAAACTGATAATCACGGAAACAAACAGGAAATGGAGATAGACAAGAAAAAGAATCAGGAGGAATTTGAGAGTTTACTGCGTTCCACGAAGCGCGAGGGTATGGATTACGTCATTGAGGACCTTGAGAAGGGTGGCTTCTTCGATGCTCCGGCATCAGCTGGACACCATCTCAACATGGAAGGCGGACTGTGCCAACACAGTCTCAACGTGTGCAAGGCTGGACTGATGATCTACGATGGACTGAAAACTCTCGACGCTCCTTCAGCAGGAGAGGTGAAGCGTGAGAGCGTCATCATCGCTACATTGCTCCACGATGTATGTAAGACAGATATTTACAAGAAGACCATCAAGAAACGCAAGAACAAACTCGGGCAATGGGAAGACGCCGAAGGATACAACGTCAGTTATAAGGATTTTCCGATGGGACACGGCGAGAAATCAGTCATTATGCTACTGCTCAGCGGTCTGGATCTCCACGACGATGAGATGCTTGCCATACGCTGGCACATGGGCGCCTTCGGACTGAACATGAACTCTTATGAAGATGAGCGATGCTATGACACAGCACGACAGGAATATCCGCTCTGCTGCATTGTACAGTGTGCCGACTCTATGGCTGCCGCTATCTTGGAGGTGACGTCAGAAGACCGTGACGAATTATAAACAACGTGACATACTATCTACAATATTTCATGAAAAACCTATTTCTTACTGTCCTTCTCTTCTCACTCGCACTACCCGTCATCTGCATAGCACAACGGACACCGGAGCAACTTGCCGGTGTCTACCGCGCTTACCAAGCTCCGAAAGAAGTAAGTGAAGCCACAGTCCCCAGAGGCTTTCATTTAGTATATGTCAGCCATTATGGGCGACATGGCTCAAGATGGTTAACCAACGACGCTCGATACGAATGGGTGCTGAAACAGTTTGATAATGAGAAGAGCTTGACCCACCAAGGAAAAAAATTGCGAAATCTTCTTCTCAAAGTCTACGCCCATGCCAAAGGAAATGGTGGTAAACTAACAACATTGGGTGCCGAACAACAACAAGGCATTGCCAAACGAATGGAACAACGGTTCCCTACGTTCTTCTCTCATGTTAACTCTATCGATGCCCGGTCAAGCATTGTAGGCAGATGCCGTAAGAGCATGGAGGCTTTCATGGAAGTTATTAAAAGAGACATTCCTCAGGCAGACATCATCATGAAAACTGATACTGCCGACATGCAATGGATCAGTTACGACTCACCCGATGAGATGCTCTTGAAAATGGAGACAAATGTACCTTTAGGTATCTCCCCTAATAGATTCATTGCAAATCTTTTCAAAGATACAACGTTTGTCAAAGATAAAGAGAAACTGCTTATTGAATGTTTCACCATTGCTTCCGATATGCAGGACGTGAGTGGACTAAATATCAACCTTTATCCTTTCTTCACGCAAGAGGAGATGAAAGCATGCTATAAGCAGAACTGCAGGAAGATGTGGTTTGAGAATGGTCTTAACCCTGCCAACCACGGAATCCCGGCACAGTGCGCTGCTAATCTGTGGAAGAATATCGTTTGTACGGCAGATAGTGCCCTTGCTTCTAAGAAATATTTGTTGACCTTGCGCTTCGGCCACGACACTGCTCTTTATAGACTCTTGTCCCTCCTTGGCTCTAAGACCATAGTGGACAACCAAGGGGAGAACCTGAGTGAGATTGTACCAATGGCTACAAATCTACAAATGGCCTTCTATAGAAATGCAGCCGATAGCGTCATTGTCTCATTCTGGCTGAATGAGAAACCAATGTACCTAATTGCCGACAGTCTCTACTATCCATGGTCAAGACTAAAAGCAAACCTCAACGAGCAGTGAAACCTAACCTAATATGCAAACACCAGAGTTACCGAACCTGGCTCCGGTACCTGTCAGCGTCGTGTGAAAGACCGCATCAATGCCATCAATACAGTGGTGGGCACCGCCTATGCCTCAACTCACTCTGCAGGTGTCTATGGGAAAGGCTCTGAAGAACATGGACAGACTTTACCCGCTGTTCTCGTACCACACGGCATGACTTTCTGGACCCCTCAGACAAGAGATACTGAACTTAAATGTATCGCACCGTATTATTATCCAGATACATTGTTCCAAGGCTTTCGCGCCAGCCATTGGATTGTAGGAGGATGCACACAGGATTATGGCTCATTCACACTTATGCCTGAAATGAGTCCACTGAGACTGAAGCCCCTTCATCGCGCAACACCTTTTTCCCATGCAGAAGAGTTCTCCCATCCTCATTATTATGGCGTCTGGCTACCGAAAGAAGATCTGATGGCAGAGATGACCGCCACAAGTCATTGTGCCATATTCCGCTTCATTCCTTATAAAGATGGTGAAGTTCATATCGTTGTCAATCCTAACAGTGACGAGAAGGAGGGCTTTGTTGCTGTCGATACGACGAGCAACTGCATCTGGGGATACAACCCCGTCCACCGTATCTATCAAGGGTGGGGAGAGCCCGCTGGATTCAGTGGTTGGTTCATCGTAAAAATCAAGAACAAGATAAAAAGCTACGGGGTGGAAGACACCACCGCCTACGTGACCATCGATGCGAAGAAAGGAGATTTTATCCTTGCCAAGGCAGCTGTGAGCTTCACTTCAAAAGAAGGTGCTGAGATGAACCTTCAGAAGGAATTGCCCAACTG
>CALJCU010000633.1 GCA_938023885.1 uncultured Prevotella sp.
GGTTACTTCTACCTGGCGGGCACCATTGAGCACTCCTTCGAGCGTGTTAGCGGTTGCCATACCGAGATCGTTGTGACAGTGGGTTGAGATGATGGCCTTATCGATGTTGCCGACATGCTCTTTCAGATACTTGATCTTAGCGCCATACTCGTTGGGCAGGCAGTAACCGGTTGTATCGGGAATGTTCACTACCGTGGCACCAGCTTTGATGACAGCCTCAATGACACGGGCGAGATACTCGTTGTCAGTACGTCCTGCATCCTCAGCATAGAACTCCACATCCTCGACGTATTTCTTCGCATAAGCCACGGCACGTACGGCGCGCTCAAGGATGTCCTCACGATTACTGTTGAACTTGTACTTTATATGATAGTCGCTTGTGCCCAGTCCCGTGTGGATTCTCTTGTGCTTAGCGTACTGCAGAGCCTCAGCAGCACAATCGATATCCTTCTCTACGGCACGTGTAAGTGCGCAGATCGTGGGCCAGGTAACAGCCTTACTGATTTCCACTACCGAATTAAAATCACCTGGCGAAGAGATGGGAAAGCCCGCTTCGATGACATCGACACCCAAGAGCTCAAGCTGCTTAGCAACCTGAATCTTCTCTACTGTGTTCAATTGACACCCCGGCACTTGCTCACCATCTCGGAGCGTCGTGTCAAAAATATAAAGTCGCTCACTCATAATATATTATATAATGTGAAATTTTAATGTTTACTGTTGAATGTGTTATTGTATTAATATTGGATGATATAAATAGCAAAAAGGCCTTTCCACTTAACTGGAAGTGGAAAGGCCCCGCTATGAGATATCTTATCAGACATGCACGCACGCCCATTCACTTCCGACTGTTGCATGCAGCCGAATGCCTAGAATAATAATGCTAAGGATGGCGATAAGTGCAATCATTGTTATCTGTCTTTTAATGTTGTCCTTAAATATTATCTTTACGTTTATCGTCTGCAAAGGTATACATTTTTGCAGACACGAACAAATAATCTGTTATTTTTTTTCGGTTATTGGTAATAATCTATCGTAAAATGGCCTTAGAATGGTGTTTGACTGACATTTTCCCCCAATGGATCGTCCTCATTACTACCTAGCCGAGAGCCGATAATCTCTCCGCCCATGTCTCCGGGCAGAGGAGTGAGCATGGCATCTTCCGGATTGGCAAATCGTGTGTACTGTCCTTGAAACGAGAGCAGTACATCGCCTGTGGCACCCTTACGGTGCTTGGCAATGATAATCTGAGCCTTGCCCCGGAGGTCGTTTCCTTTCTCATCTTCATAGAGATGGTAGTATTCCGGACGGTGCACGAACAGTACCATATCGGCATCCTGCTCGATAGCACCTGACTCACGCAGGTCACTCAACTGTGGCCGTTTACCTTCCAATCCCTCACGATTCTCTACGGTACGGTTGAGCTGTGAGAGCGCAATGATAGGGATATCAAGTTCCTTGGCAAGCCCTTTGAGTGAACGGGAGATAGTAGAGACCTCTTCCTGGCGGTTACCGAAGCGTGCTCCACTGGCATTCATGAGCTGCAGATAGTCGATCATGATGAGTTTCACGCCTTTCTCTCGCACCAGTCGGCGTGCCTTCGTGCGAAGTTCGAAGATAGACATACCCGGTGTATCATCAATATAAAGGGGTGCACCTTGAAGCTTTGTGATACGTTTGTCAAGCCGTTCCCACTCATCACGGGACAACTGACCATTCATGATTTTCTTGCCTTCGATCTCGCAGACATTGCTTATAAGCCGGTCTACAAGTTGCTCATTA
>CALJCU010000634.1 GCA_938023885.1 uncultured Prevotella sp.
TTGCTCTCCATTCAATCGCTGGCGCAGGGCATAGCCAATGGCTTTGGTGTCGAAACCATTGTGATTGAGAAAACGCTGGTCTTCGCTACTCATCACCGCACGAGGCAAAGAGGGGGAAATTTCAGAGAGAGGCACCCATTTGTGCTTCAAACGCGGTGCTTCTCCCGAACCTATGTGCTGCAAACAGCGTATCACCATCAACGGTGTAAAAGGCACAGGCATCCAACGATAGACTATCGTCATCACAACAGACGATGCAAAAAACAAAATGACGGTCCAGCGCAAAATGCGCCAAAACATTTTGACAGGATTGAGAGTCATGAGTGGTCAATGTAAAGACAACAACAAAATAATAATATTAATGCCGCGGATTAAAATTATTCGCGGCATTTTTTTGCAAATTCAAGTCTTTTGCCTATCTTTGCAAAAACAATCAATATGAATTTTCGAAATATCATTCTTACAGCCTTGTTGTTGCCTTCTTCTTTGATGGCTATGTCACAGAAGTATAAGTTTGACGAAGTATCGTATACACCCCGTCACACTACGTTTAAGCTTATTGCGCCCGACAATGCCAGACTTGTCGTGCTGAGTCTTTATAAGGAGGGTGATGCAGCGACAGACAAGAAGCCGTTGGCAATAAAGCAGATGCGGCATGTAGGCAAAAACCTATGGGCTGCGACTGTCAGCGGTGATCTCAAGGGCCGTTTCTATACCTTTAATATCGGCAGGGGAGAAACTCCCGGTGTTTTTGCCAAGGCTGTAGGTGTGAACGGAAAGCGTGGTGCCATAATCAATATGAGGAGTACGGATCCTGAGGGTTGGAGTAAAGATCACATCCTAAGTTTCCCGCAAGATTCTTCTCTGCTAATTCCTTTTGCTTTACTCTCTTCCTCTAATTCATCGCACTCAACTCTTAACTCCTCACTTCTCACTCCTAACTACACCGACTTGACGGTGTATGAGCTTCATTTCCGTGATTTCTCGATTGCGCGCAATGTAAACCTTGATCCGAAAGAGTTCATGGTGAAGCGGCAGAGTACGAAGTTTCCTGGAAAGTTCCTGGCACTTACAGAGCCGTGGGCTATCAACTATCTCAAGGATCTCGGCGTCGGTGCCGTGCACATCCTACCCTCGTTCGACTATGCGAGTGTGGATGAGACGAAACTTGATAAGCCACAATACAATTGGGGCTACGACCCGTTGAACTATAACGTGCCGGAAGGCAGTTACAGTACCAATCCTTACGATCCCGCCACGCGTATCCGTGAGTTCAAGGAGATGGTGGAGGCGCTTCATAAGGCTGGCATCCGGGTTATCCTCGATGTCGTTTACAATCATACGTTCGACTTCGACCACAGTAATTTCCAGCTGACATGGCCGAATGCCTATTATCGTTTCACGAAAGACGGCAAGCCAAGTGACGGCTCGGGCTGTGGAAATGAGACTGCGTCAGACAAAACCGTCATGCGGCAGTTCATGCTGCAGAGCGTCAAATACTGGGCAAAGGAGTATCATGTCGATGGCTTCCGTTTCGACCTCATGGGCGTGCACGACATCGGGACGATGAACGACATTCGTAAGGAACTCACCGCTATCAATCCCAGTATCTTCATCTATGGTGAGGGATGGAGTGCCGGCCAGTGTGCTTATCCCACAGAGAGACTCGCTGTAAAGGCCAATATCCCACAGATGCCGGGTATCGCCGCTTTCTGCGACGACCTTCGCGATGCCTTGCGTGGACCGTTCAGTGACGACCACAAGGGCGCGTTCCTCGCCGGTATGCCAGGATCGGAAGAAAGTATTAAGGCCGGTATCACAGGTATGACGGAACATCCACAGGTCGACTATACGAAAGTGAACTATTCCAGGAAACCGTGGGCTTTAGAACCGACACAATGCATTAACTATGTCAGTTGCCACGACGACTTGTGTCTTGTGGATCGGCTGAAAGCGTCTATTCCTAATATCACGACGGAGGAGCTGATACGTCTCGATGAACTGGCTCAGACGGTGGTCTTCACATCGCAGGGTGTGCCGTTTATGCTCAGTGGCGAAGAGATGATGCGTGACAAGAAAGGGGTACACAACAGCTTCAACTCACCCGACAGCATCAATGAGCTCAACTGGAACAATCCGTTGCGTTATCCGCAGGTGCTCAGTTATTACAAGAACCTCATTGCCTTGCGTCAGCACCATCCCGCTTTCCGCCTGGGTAACACATTACTTGTACAGAACCGGCTTGAATTCCTGCCTACGCACGACTGTCTCGTGGCTTACCGCCTGAAAGACAATGCGGGGGGCGATGCCTGGAAAGACATCATCGTCATCTTCAATGGCAATAAAGAGGCACGACAGGTTACTGTTCCCGAAGGAACCTATACCGTAGTGTGCGGGGATGGGAAGATCGATGAGAACGGGCTGGGTACAGTCAGTGG
>CALJCU010000635.1 GCA_938023885.1 uncultured Prevotella sp.
CTATTTTACACCTAACGGACAGTTAAAATATACTGTTGCAGGACAATTACAGTCGCTTAATCTTGACGACAATGATCCTGCTGATTATAAGACGGGCATTCTTAGCCCGGGTAAATGGCACTTCGTCGCTCTCCAAATCTCTAATACAGGATATCAGTTGTATGTTGATGGTAACAAGAGTCTTTCAGGAGCAGCGGCTTCTTCATCAGCTACAAGTTTCAATTATAAAACACTTGTAGGTTTTATCAATCATGCACCTTATTTATATATAGGTACGGATACTGTTGGTGCAAAACATAACGATGTGGCTTTTGATGACATTACACTTTATCGCAACCACATGGTAGAAAAAGACTGGAACAAGAAGGCCGGAGCAGTATCATGGAGTTGGAAAGAAACTGAGTCTATTGGCTTGGATGACCTCTCTTCTCCGTTCTTTGGCCCAAAGACTCCAAACATGGAGATGACCGGTGACGGAACTGTTCATTATCAGTTCACATGTAAGACTCAGGCATTAGACAACTGGGATACTTGGGTACTAGCAATCACAAATGGTATCGCTAATGGAGAGAATGGATACACAGAATATGAGATTTGCCGTGGTGATGCTTGGTGCTGGGGTTCGCTCCTCAACAAAGACGGTGAGGGTGTAACAAATAGCTATAACTGGGATACTTGGAAGCAAGAGATGAACGGAGCTACTGTTGATCTCTATATTACACGGAAAGACAATATCTTTACAGTAAAACAATATGTGAAGACGGCAGGAGGCACTGATCTCGGAGTCTGCACATGGAAGACGACGAAGGCCTGTCCTACAGAGAAGTGGGGAACATTCCTTACTTTGGAGAAAGCTCAATTGACCTTTACCAAGGCTGAGGTATACACCGCAACTGATTATAGCGAAGGATCTTATGAGATTGGTCCTGAGGACAACAGTTCTGCTTTCTTCGATAAGAAGAGCGAGATGTACGACTTCACGGCAGACCGTAAGCGTATGACTATCAAGTTTGTCAACACTACAAATGGTGCGAACAACTGGGAAAACTATGTAGTGGCATTTGCAAGCACGCCGTATGGTGCTGATGGCTATTCCGAATATGCTGTTTGCCGTGCTGACGCATGGTCTTGGGGAAAGAGCTTGTCTAAGGATGGCGCAAATATCACAGCAAGTTACAACTGGGATACTTGGAAACAGGATATCAATGGTGCTACTGTTACCCTTGACTTCAAACGTGTGGGTGCCCGTGTCGATATGACGGCTGATGTGGTTACAGCCAAAGGAGAAAAGTTGCCTCAGATGAAGTTCTTTGTAGACGGACTTGAAGGCAAACCGTTGTACATCTTCCTTACCAACGAGAAGTCGTGTCAGAAGATTCTGCAGGTACGCAACTATCCTTGGTTTAATAAAAACTTTGCTGATTTCTCAACTAAATGATTAATAAGATGAATTCAAAATTCCAACATATTCTCTTGTTGATGGTTATGATGCTCCTCTCTTTGGGAGCATCCGCCCAGGACAAGTTAACGGTTACAGGAACCATTACAGACGTTAATGGTGAGCCGATTATCGGCGCCTCTGTCTTAGAGGCATTGACAACTAATGGCGTTGTCTCAGATCTTGATGGTAATTTCAAGATTAATGTCAAGAATGAGAACGCTACTTTGAAGATATCGTATATCGGTATGGTTACGCAGACTATCAAAGTTGGTAGTCAGCGTAATATCAAAGTAGTACTGAAAGACGAAAACAAAAGTTTGAACGAAGTGGTGGTCGTCGGTTATGGTCATCAGAAGAAGGAGAGTGTCATTGGTGCTATCTCTCAGGTAAGCAGCAAGGACTTACTTAACACTCCTGTAGCTAATGTGACACAGGCTATTGCTGGTAAGATTCCAGGTGTGATTACCACTCAGACGTCGGGTGCCCCTGGTATGGATGATGCAAAGATCAACATCCGTGGCCGTGCTACCTTTGCCGGTGATGGTGCACCACTTGTTATGGTTGATGGTGTGGAGCGTAGCTTCTCTCAGGTTGCTCCTGACGATATCGAATCAATCTCCGTGTTGAAGGATGCATCAGCAACGGCTGGTGTGCGTGGTGCCAATGGTGTCATTCTTGTTACTACTAAACGTGGTAAAGACATGAAACCGGAGGTGAGCATGAGTGCCAACGTGCAATTCTCTACTCCGACCCGTAAGCCGAAGTATCTGAACTCTTACGACAGCGTTACACTGTTGGAGGAAGCTCTTAGCAACGATGGTCTGCCTTCTCAGTACAGTGCAAACGATATAGAAATGTATCGCAAGAGTTGCAACGGAGAAC
>CALJCU010000636.1 GCA_938023885.1 uncultured Prevotella sp.
AATGCCACATCTTTTTCAGATTTTTCAGAAGTGAGAACGGCAGTCAGCATCACTCCTATCATCACAGCGACACTCGCTGCGGCAGACAGCAACACCGTCACCTTACGGTGATACCGGGCGATACGCTTACGGTGCGTGCGGAGCTTTATCTCGTCAGTGACGATATCAGAGGGAAGACAATGCTCTATAAGAAATCTGAGTTTCATATCTTCCTGAGATCCGTCATACCGGATGTTATGTAAATTATCGTTGTTCATCTATTCGTATTTGAAGAATTCCTACATCGCCTTCCGGAGTTTTTCCCTTAAAACAGAGAGGGCGAAGGATATATGATAGTTGACAGTAGCCTTAGAGATTTGGAGCAGTTGTGATATTTCGTCATACGACATTTCCTCTATTTTTGCAAGAAAGAAGATATGCTTACATCTAGGTGGCAGGGCATCTATGGCTTTGTTGAGTTTTCGACATTCCTCTTCTGAGATGATACCATCAATAGGCGACTTCAATTCAGGGAAATAGAAATCAGGGACTTCTTCCAAGGATATGTTCTGCTTCTTCCGTTTCTTACGCAGTGCGCTCACTGCCTTGTTGAAGGCAATGGTATTGATCCAGCCAAGGATGTTACCTATCTTGGGCAGTTCCTTTCTGTGCTGCCACACTTCGAGAAACACGTCACTGGAAAGTTCCTCGCTGAGCTCATAGTCTCCGAGTATTCCGAAGATATGGTAGAAAATCTTCGCTGAATATCGTTCCATGAATCCATCGAATGCCATTTCGTTCCCGTGTGAAATGAGATAAAGCTCGCTCCGTTCGGTATCTTGCATTGCGTGTCTTAACTTTTAGTTCAAACCTGTTTTGATTGCGTTTCTATAAATAGAGACGTAAAAAAGGAAAAGACAAATAGGTGGTTTGGACCTCTTTTTTAAAAAAAATCCATCTTACAATCCTTAGGGACATACACCCATTAGACTGTGCCCATGCCAGGCAAACCCAAAATTCCGGACAACTAATTGTTACCCAAGTGCTTATAATAATAGTTAAATCATAGTGTTGCAGAATCAATGATTATTAAAAATATTTTGTAAATACAAAGTTGTTAATTAACTTTGCGGTACAGTAAGAAATAAACCTTATTAGAATGGAAACGGATATTAAAATATTTTAAATTAAAGTAATCCTTATGAGAGTCATTATAGAAAAAAACTACAACGACCTGTCACGCTGGGCAGCAGAGTATGTGATCAGCCGCATCAATGCAGCTAAACCATCAGCCGACAAACCTTTTGTTTTAGGCCTTCCTACCGGCTCGTCACCTATAGGCATGTACACCAACCTATCCAAAGCCTGCAAAGAAGGACGGGTATCATTCCAACATGTCATCACGTTCAACATGGACGAGTATGTCGGTTTGCCAGAGGGACATCCCGAGAGCTACCACAGCTTCATGCGCCGTAACCTCTTCGACAACATCGACTGCCCGAAAGAGAACATCCATATCCTCAACGGCAATGCGAAGGATCCTGCCGCAGAATGTGCTGCCTACGAAGAGGATATCCGCAAGGCCGGCGGCATCGATCTATTCCTCGGTGGCATCGGTCCCGATGGTCACATCGCTTTCAATGAACCGTTTTCCTCACTCACAAGTCGTACGCGCATGAAGACCCTTACCACTGATACCATCATAGCCAACTCCAGATTCTTTGACAACGATGTCAGCAAAGTGCCAAAGCATGCGCTTACTGTAGGTGTCGGCACTGTGATGGATGCCCGCGAAGTGATGATTCTCGTCAACGGCCACCACAAAGCCCGTGCTCTGCAGGCTACCGTCGAAGGTCCCGTCACCCAGGCCTGGACAATCAGTGTGCTCCAGCAACATCCGCATGCCGTCATCGTGGCCGACGATGCTGCCTGTGACGAACTGAAAGTAGGCACCTACCGATACTTCAAGGATATAGAAAAAGAAAACCTTTAACCGCATTTCCTTTCAA
>CALJCU010000637.1 GCA_938023885.1 uncultured Prevotella sp.
TCTTTCTTGTCTCTCCTTTTATAGAAGAAGGTTTTCGTCATTTGAGCCAAAAGACTATTCTATCAGTGTTAACCATAATAACATCTAACTATTATCGTTACCTTGTGATAAAAATTATGGTTCAACATCCTTCGGCTTACTTTATATGTATATTATTGGCAGGTATATGAGATATCACAACATCACTCTTAATTGTCGGTCGGCTGCAATATTGTATGCTTCAACTTTCTTGCTTATTTTTGTTGGATTGTTCTGTCTTAGCCTTCCGCCCGTGAGGCAGGCAATATTGATGTGGTGGCTGTAGTTTAATAATCCTCTTATCATTTTAGAGAGTATTGCAGTGTTTTTCTTATTCTGGAATCTTAAACCCTATTCTAATAGAATGGTTAATAAGTTTCTGATCCCATGTCTTTGTATTTATCACGGAGGAAATCAGGCCTTACAGGTTGATAGTAAATTCTGCTGAAAATAATATCTTGTTGGGAGTCATATTCTTCATATCTTACATTATTATAAGTCTTCTTTTAGGTCTGCTTATCACTCGTATAGCCAGTGCTCTGTCGAATAAAATAGAGGTTTCAAGACAAATGATAGTTGATAAAAAGTTGAACTCCAATAAATAAGGTAATGTACAATCAAATTAAGTTTAGCATCATCGTTCCCGTATATAAAGCTTCTCATCTCAAGGAATGCATTGGTAGCATTATTGGCCAGACATATACTAATTTCGAATTGATTTTAGTCAATGACGGGTCTCCTGAGAATATTGATGCCATAGTATCTTCGTATAGAGATCCCCGCATTAAATATCGTGTTCGTACAAACAATATGGGACTTATGAACTTGGTAGCAAACTGGAACGATTGTCTTAAAGATGCAACGGGTGACTACGTAATAAATATGGGGGACGATGATATGTTACTGTCCAATTGTCTTGCTGATTATGTAACTTTGATTCAAAACCATCCCAGGCTGTCTGTTTATCATATGCGCACTTTGTTCATTGATGATGATGATAATATTGTACGTGTACAGAGTGCCGCTCCAGAATGGGAGAGCGCTCTGTCGTTAGTTTGGCATGTATGGAATGGACGTTGGACAATGCTTGGCGACTTTTGCTATAGTCTTTCAGCTCTGCGGAAAATGGGTGGCTTCTATGACCTGCCATTAGCTTGGCATGCAGACCATATAACAAGTTTTGAAATGGCGCAGCAGGGAGGAGTGGCAAATACTTATGTCCCTGGCTTCCTCTTTAGATTGGGAAGATCGAGTATATCAGGAAGAAGCGATCTTGCGGAAAAGAAACTTGCTGTTTGGCCGAAAGTCAAGGAGTGGTATCAAAAGTTTCTGAAAGAAGAGCCTGCTGATATGCTTGATCATGCATTATGGTCAGAACTTAATCAAGACTTAGGTGGATTTATCCATCGTTCAATGGTTAGGGATATGGGTGAGGATATTTTTGCGAATCATCGTAGATGGTTGCCCTATTGGGCCAAAAGAAAAATGTTTGGCTTCAGTCTCATAGATATGATAAATGTTGCGGTTTTCTGGATAATCTTTCCTCAATTGAAAAAACGACAACGAAATAGAAATAAATGAGAGTTAGTATTGTTGTACCTGTTTATAAGGTGGAGAAATATGTGGAACGTTGCCTCCGTTCAGTTACTGCACAAACCTATGAGAACATAGAATGTATTTGTGTCAATGATGGGACACCAGACAATAGTTTTGAAGTTGTAAAAAAGTATGTGGATGAGCATGGATTAGATAAAGAGAATATATCTTTTAAGCTTGTCGAACATGATTTAAACAAAGGCTTGTCGGAGGCTCGTAATACAGGTATCCAGCATGCGTCTGGTGAATATGTTTTCTTCCTTGACTCTGATGACGCTCTGCCTTCAGATGCTATTTCCAACTTAGTTGGTTCAGCAATAAAGCGGGGTCTGCCAGATGTTATCTATGGGCATACCATTGCAATTGATAATAGCGGAAAGAGAGCTTTCTTTGAGCCTGCAGCACTGTCTTCTTTTTTAGACGAGAGGAGTATTCTTATTGGAAGGCTCAATAATACTTGGCCAGGCATAGCTTGCAATAAATTGGTTAAGCGCGTGTTATTTACTGAACATGGTAAATGGTTCGCTTCGGGATTGCTTCACGAAGATGAACTTTGGTGCTTTGAGATTTCTACTGTTATTAATAAGCTTATTTATTGTCCGAAGGAAACATATATTTATTATGTCGGCGATACCGATAGCATCTCGCGCCGAACTTCAGGCGAGAAGGACTTTCGGGATAATATCACGATTCTTGAGCGGAAACTTGGCTATATGGACAAGGTGTGTGCTCCGGAAGAGTTGGTGCAGAATGTGTATAACCTCAGTTATATGTTCTATTTGAGTTTGGTGCGTCTTCACTTTCCTCGTCCTTTCCGTAAGGAATGTCATAAACGGCTTGCAGCTGTCATCAGGACAGCGAGGAAGAGCGGCTATGGGCCCTTGCATACGCGATGGTATGCACGGTTAGCATGGTTGCTTTGACGCATTCGCTAAAGAATAAGAAAAAAAGAATAAAGAAGACATTGATCATACTTGAGGTGTATAGAAAATAATTGTGATAATATTTTGCAGTTGTGAGAAAATAAGAATTTCAAGCAGTTGCTTTATGACTTTCGACAGTTATCAGAAGTTAGTATAGCAGACGAGAATGTTGTTGATGCTGCTTGGTCCTCTTCCTTCGATGATTTTGAAGATTCCATGCAATATTATTCTGCATTAACAAGCAATGTGGAGCTTATTATAACTCGCAATGTAAAAGACTTTACTGCTTCGAGGATTCCAGTGCTTACCCCCATGAATTTTTAGATACTATTGCTTGATTGAACAATCGTCAAATGAATACTTATAAAGTTTCTGTTATTGTTCCTGTCTATAATGTAGCTGCGTGGGTGGAGCGTTGCGTGCGGAGTCTCATGGAGCAGACGCTGGACGAGGTAGAGTATATTTTTGTAGACGACTGTTCACCGGACAACAGCATGGATATTGTCCGGAAGGTTGTTGGCGACTATCCAGAGAGAAAAAACAACGTAAGGTTCTTGCGGCAGGAGCACAACCGAGGACCGCTCCAAGCCCGTATAAGGGGGGAGCTGGAAGCAACGGGCGAATATATCGCGAATATTGACAGCGACGACTGGGTAGAGCCGGAGGCTTATGCCACATTGTATGAGCAGGCCCGACGGGAGGATGCTGACTGCGTGGTTATGGGCTATCAACGCGATTTCAAAGATCATTCGGAAGCGTGTCACCGTATCTATACTGAGGTTGACGGGCGCGAGCTGATGCACAATCTGTACAAATACAATTTCGAGCTTGTGGCGTGGGGCGAATTGTTGCGTAATGATGACCGGTTGCATATGTTGATCCGACAATATCAACGTCCGGAGTGGGAACACGCCACGATGTGGGAGGATGTTGCTGTCATGATGCCTTACTATTATGGCACCCGTCACATTAGTTATTGTGA
>CALJCU010000638.1 GCA_938023885.1 uncultured Prevotella sp.
TGTCGACCTGCGCAAAATAATCGTCGGAGACAGCCTTCTCACCCGCCTTTGGACTTTCAGCAGGTACATACCACACCATTGGCAGCGTGCGGTATTCAGGATGAAGCGGAAAAGCTATCTGCCACTCTTTCATCAGTTTATACGTCGGTGAACGCTGGGCAGCCAAGAGATAGTCGTGGCTGATACCCTGCTTCTCAGCCTCAGCGATGACCTCAGGATCATTGGGGTCGAGGATCATCTCCAACTGTCTGCGATAGAGCTCCCCGGGGTCTTTGACAGATGCTATCTCATCTATATGACTCTGGTCCACGAGGACAACACCGAGATAGCGCATCCTGCCGACACAGGTCTCAGCACATACTGTCGGCTGACCATCCTCGATACGCGGATAGCAGAAGAGACATTTCTCGCTCTTCATACGCTTATGGTTGAAATAAATCTTCTTATACGGACAGGCGGAGACACACTGTCTCCAGCCGCGGCAACGGTCCTGGTTGATAAGGACCACGCCGTCGCTCTCCCGTTTGTAGATCGCTCCTGACGGACAACTCGGGATGCAGGCGGGATGCTGACAGTGCTCACAGAGACGTGGCACATGGAGCATGAATGTCTTCTCAAACTCTTCGAAGCCGTCGGTATCCATACCTTTGAGGTCAGGGTCACTGCTGCGCTGCTCGAAGGTACCGGCGAGGTCATCCTCCCAGTTGGGACCGTCTTTCACCTTGTCCATCTGCTTGCCCGTGATCATCGAGAAAGGACGCGCAGAGGGTGGCGTGTCGGTGCGCTTCTTTCCTTTCAATGTGGAGAAATCGAACGTGAAAGGCTCATAATAGTCTTTGACCTGCGGCAGATAGGGATTGGAGAATATCTGCGACATGATCTTCGGGCGGTTACCGAGACGCAGCCGCAGCTTATCGCCTTTGAGTTCCCATCCTCCTTTATATCTGTCCTGGTCCTCCCAGTGCTTGGGGTAACCGGGTCCGGGCTTCGTCTCGACATTATTGAACCAGGCATACTCCAATCCTTCTCGTGATGTCCACACATTCTTGCAGGTCACGGAGCAGGTATGGCAGCCGATACACTTGTCGAGGTTCAGCACCATGTTGATTTGGGCGGAGATCTTAGGCCTGCCCAAGCCCTCAGGCCTGCCCAAGCCCTCAGGCCTAACCAAGCCCTCCCTAAAGGGAGGGATGTTGGTTTGCTTGCTGTCTGATTTGTGCTCCGTTTGCTTATTATCTGATTTGTGCTCCATGTGTTTTCCAATTAAATTCTTTATTATGACTATGACAACATCTTCTGTATGTTGCAAAACTTCCTCATTCGAGAATCTTACGACCTTAAACCCAACAGAATTGAGATATTCTGTTCTTAGCTTGTCCCACTCTCTTTGCTCAGGGGTATCATGATATTCGCCATCGACCTCCACTACCAGCCAACAACTTAGACAGACAAAGTCAACAATATAATCTCCTATGGGATGCTGTCTTCGGAAATGTACGCCAAGTTTACTACCTCTCAGCTCTGTCCACAGGGCATATTCCGCATCAGTCGGTTTGTTTCTGTTCTCCACAGCATTCTTTTTTGATAAAGAATAACCAAACCTCTCTGCGGTTTTAATGTTGTACTGTAGTTTATGTGGATGAATCGGTTCCATATTCAGAGGGTCTATTACTTGTCTATTGTTAGAGAGCCTATTACTTGTTTATCTAAGTAATCAACATCCTTCCCTTTAGGGAAGGCTTGGTTAGGCCT
>CALJCU010000639.1 GCA_938023885.1 uncultured Prevotella sp.
CAGATGCTCTAAACCAACTGAGCTAAACGCCCCCGTGTCTTATTTGCGGGTGCAAAGGTACGAAGGTTCTGCGAACGGACCAAATATTTTGCAAAGTTTTTTTAAAAATATTCTTCCCGTATCGTCATCCCAGCATTGATTCTATGTCTTTCTGCCTGATGATACAGAGTGTGGCGTGACCATCAGGAGTATAATTAGCATTACTGCACTGAAAGAGCTGATTAATGATATTCTCCATCTCCTCATTGGACAGCACCTGACCATAAGGGATAGCAGCAGCACGGGCAAGAGACAAAGCCATGCTCTCATGAATCTTTGCCAATTGGGAATCAGCATCGGCGTCAGAGAGTACTTCATGCAACAAACTGACAACATCCACGCCCTCAAATCCTTCGGGAATGGCATTAATGGAATAGGCCGCAGCGCCAACAGGTGTCAGTTCAAAGCCGAGAAGGGCTATGGTATCCTTTACAGCCGTAAGGGTGACCATTTCTTTCGGTGTGAAGTCTATCAATTGCGGGAACAACACTTTCTGCGAGTGCATCTTATGAGAACTCAAACGCCGAAGGTATTCCTCATAGAGGATACGGACATGAGCACGATGCTGATCAAGAACCATCAGCCCGGACTTCACCGCTGTCATGATATATTTACCCTTATACTGATAATGCAACGGTGCCCTGTCTGCCATCTCCTCTGCCTCATTCTCCTGAACAGGTCCTGCAAAAAGACTATAGCCTTGCCCGCCCGCCTCTTCCTGACTGTTAGGAAAAGCAGGGGATGCCTGACCTGCGAAAATAGAAGCATGATCATGAGAGCCCCCAGCGGAAGGACTTATATGATAAGCCAAGGGATTCTTGGGAGTGGGCATAAAAGGATTGTACTTAGGATCGAGGTCTACTCCTGGCATAGCAAATGGTTCCCCATCACCTTCCGACTGGAAGAGAGGAATCTCCGGCTTGCCCTCTGTATCGAAGTCTATCGTTGATGCTCCACTGAACGAGCCGATGGCATCACGCACCGCAGCCAAGAGAATCTGATAAACGGTCTGCTCGTTCTCAAACTTTATCTCCGTCTTTGTCGGATGGATATTGACATCGATATCGTGCGGATTGACATCGAAATAGATAAAGTAAGGCACTTGCCCGCCTTGTGGGACCAACCGTTCATAGACACTCTGCACCGCCTTATGGAAATACGGATGACGCATATATCGGCCATTGACAAAGAAAAACTGCTTCGCGCCTTTCTTCTTCACCGACTCTGGCTTGCCTACGAAACCTGAGAGACCACAGACTGATGTCTCTACATTCAATGGAAGCAGATCGGCATTGATGCGTTTACCGAATACATCCACAATACGCTGCCGCAAGGTTCCCTGCCTAAGATCATAAAGCTCACCACCATTCGAATGGAACGTAAACCCAATCTCCGGATAGACGAGGACGATACGTTCGAAAGCTGAGATGATATGGTTGAGCTCTGTAGCATTCGACTTTAAGAACTTACGTCGTGCAGGGACATTGAAGAACAGGTTCTCCACCTTAAAGTTAGCCCCCTGTGGACAGGCGCAAGGCTCCTGTGACTGCAGTTTTGAACCGGAGATAACGATATCTGTCCCCAACGTCTCGCCAGCCATCCTCGTCCTCAATTCGACCTGCGAGACAGCGACGATGGAAGGCAGGGCCTCACCCCGGAAACCCATGGTATGGAGGTTGAAGAGATCATCGGCCTTACGGATCTTAGACGTGGCGTGGCGCTCAAAAGCCAAGCGGGCATCCGTCTCCGACATGCCTTTGCCATCGTCGATAACCTGGATAGAGGTACGCCCGGCATCAACGACAGAGACACCGATATGATGAGCCCCTGCATCCACGGCATTCTCAACCAGTTCCTTTATGACACTGGCAGGACGTTGTATGACCTCTCCTGCTGCTATCTGGTTGGCAACAGAATCGGGAAGAAGTTGGATAACATCAGACATAGCTCAATACTGCCTTTCCTATTTATGGGGGTTATTCTTATTCAGCGCCTCTTTTGCTTGCGGCGCTTCCTCTGTAGCAGGCGTAACCGCTGCCTTAGGCTTTTTCGGCAGCGTCTGCAAAGGAGGGGCCTGACGCTTCAGAATCTTCAGTGACGAGCCACCCGGCTTTCCGCGCCACACAAAGACATCCTGAGGGTTACGGGGACGGAGGTCTTCGAACCACTCGAAGACATCCAGCTTGTCCTTCCCCGGCGGAATTTGCGTCATGGGGTAAAGGGTTCCCTGTGCCTTCGGCATCCAGATGCGTTCCAGCTTTTGTCCGGGAGAGACAAACATACGCATTGTGTCCGACTCCACGTAGTTGAGTCCGATGAGCGTAGAGTCACCGCTGTCGGTTGGATAGAAGATAGCCCGGACAT
>CALJCU010000640.1 GCA_938023885.1 uncultured Prevotella sp.
ATGTCGGTGTAGTTGGTATTCGTGTTCGTACGGTATGGGACGGTCATCTGCGGGTTGTCGTACTTATAAACAGTGTAACCTGTGGAGGAGGTCATCTGGGCGGGCAGCGGACCGTCCGGAGACGGCTCGTTACGTATCCAGCCATGCCCTTTAAAAGAGATGACAGAATCGACGAGAAGGCTCAGTCTCTTGTCTTTGTTCTTGAGGAAATGCTCTATAGACCAGTTGCGTTCTGCACGGCCTTGTCATCAGTATCCATCGATGTTGTGGCCAACGGCTTGCCATCCCTGAATAGGAAAGCGTCGATACAGTCTTTCGTAATACCTTTCTGGGTAGAGGAGCCGCTTGTGTAGTCGCAAAGACCATGAGAGAGCACATCCATGACATAGTGACGATAGAGGATAGTCTCATGATTGCCGGCAAGGTCAAGCGAGTTGTAAACGGTATAGATCTTTCCTGTGTTATCGGGTTTCCAGTCGTTGAGCTTGAAGAAGCTGTTTGCCATGATAGCCTCGGAGGCTTTCGTGCACTCTGTGAGGTATTTGTTGGCGAGACTGAGATCGGCTGCCTTGCCGTTGTCTTCCTTTGTGCGGTACTTGCAGTAGGTACCCCAATAGAGGCAGATGTCGCTCTTCATGGCCAGTGCCATCTCTTTGCTCCATTGCGTGCGGTCGGATGTATTGCTTGGGATGTTCTCGATAGCAAAGTTGAGATCGTCGAGCGCTTTCGCCATCACCTCATCGGCATCATTGCGCTGGCCGTAGGTGGCCGGGTCGGTGATGGTAGTGATGACATGGTCTTCCCACTGTACGTCCCCGTACAGCTTCACGAGCTCCGAATATTCCTTGGCGCGGTTCAAGCGTCCGATGGCCTCGTAGTAGCTCTTGGCGGCATCGGGCAACGTGGAAGTCTTCAACGCATCAAGCAGATAGTTGATACGACGGATATTCGTGAAGCGCGATGTCCACGCCGATGAGGTTGCCGGGACTGTGAGGTAGGTCCAGTCCTGGAAAGAAGGCTCTACCTGATCATCGTTGAGCACATTGAAGTAGAAGTTGCCGGCTCCACCGTAAAAGTTATAGAATCCGTTCAAATAGCTCTTCACCAGGTTGTCGTTGTTCCAGAAATTGGCATCATTGATGAAGGTGTCGCGTGGGCTCTTGTCCAGTAGGTCGTTGCAACTTGTCAGCATCAGAGCAGCGGCGGCAATGATATATAAGATTGATTTTTTCATAAAGCATAAGATTAGGAATTAGACCGTCAGAACGTGACCTGCAGGCCGAAGGCGAAGGAGCGTGTGATAGGCATCGTACGTCCCCATCCTCCGTTGTTGTTGGAGCTCCTGGAGTCGGCTTTGTTGATTTCCGGGTCGAGAGGCAGGTCTCCACTTCCTTTGTGGAGAAGGAACAGGTTCTGGCCACTAAAATAGACACGAAGGCTCTGCACGTAGATTTTCTTCATCCATTGTTGGGGGAAGGTGTATCCGAGAGTGAGGCTCTTCAGGCGGAGATAGCTCATGTGAATGAGATATTTCGACTGCGGATAGTAGTTGTGGCAGCCGCCGAGCGCAGCGAGCGCTGATACGTTTCCGGCTGCATCGTTACCTGCATAGAGGCAGGGATAGTCATTGCTCTCACTGATATTTACGATACCGTTGCCCGGATCGTAGATGTTGTATTTCGTCTGGTTGGCGTAGAGCGCAATATCTGCGCTGCGGAGTGTCGGAAAGTTGAAAGCCGTTGTCTTCCAAGCGTCGCGTTTGCCTACGCCCTGGAAGAATGCATCGATATCGAGGCCTTTCCAGCTGGCACCGAGACGGAAGCTGTACTCGTAGCGTGGCAGGCAGTTGCCTATGACCTTCACGTCACCATGATCTTCCAAGGTACCTTTACCGCCATCTATCTTTCCATCGCCGTTAAGGTCTTTGAACTTGATGTCGCCGGGGCCATAGACGAAGTTGTTGGTCTGTATGCTTGTCTGGTCAGCGACACCTTGCTTATATTTCCAGGAACCGTCGGCATTCTTGCCGTCGAAGTCGTTCTCGGTGAAGTAGCGCTCGGTCTCGAAGCCCCAGATATCTCCCCACGTCTCGCCTTCGTAGGCATTGGAAGTGTCGTTGGTGTGGCCGATGATCCTCGACCCCGTCTTGTTCCATTTCTTCACCTTAATCTTAGAGTCGCCGACAGAGGCATTGGCATAGACGCGCAGATCCTTGCCAAACTGATGATGCCAGGAGACGGAGAGCTCCCATCCACGCGACTGCAGCTCGCCACCATTGGTGTAAGGGGCATTGGCTCCTACCGACTTCGGGATAGCAATACCTGGTGATAGCATGTCCTTTGTCAGACGCTGGTACCATTCAGCCGTGACGTTCAGCTCGTTGTTGAGGAAGCCGAGATCCA
>CALJCU010000641.1 GCA_938023885.1 uncultured Prevotella sp.
AGGCTCGAATGCCCGGCTCACGCTGTCGGCAGTTGGGTATCTCTGCTTAAAACTCGTGATCACTTCCATACGTTGTCGGCTCCTCGTCGGGATCGAGCCCCGCTGCGATGAGGTCCCGTCTGTTGGCCTCTCTGATTGCCCGGTCCTTCGGGCTGAGGTTGTCTCCATGCCCTTGGCCAGAGCCTGGCTTGCTGTTTCCATATCCTTTTCCTTTGTTCTTGGCCTCGTTCTTCCCGTTTATCTCGACGTGCCGTCGTGTCCAGTCGTAGAAGTGACGCTTGTAGTCGTCCATGGATGTGTGCTGCTTGCCCTTCGCCGTGCATTCACGATCAAAGGAAGCCAGGAGGCTCCAGTACTTGTCCGGTGTCGTGCCGTACTCGTCACGCATCGCATTCATCATCTCTACCGACCCTTTCAACGCTTCATAAAATCTCTTTTCTGAGTTCTCCTCGCGCGCGGGAGGAGGGGGAGGAGGTATTCTTGTATTCTTATATTCTTTTATTCTTATGTTGTGGGTCATAGGTTGGGTCATAGGTTGGGTCATAGGTTGGGTCATAGGTTGGGTCAAATATTCAATGTCTTGATATTCTCCGAATCTAATGACTGTTATCAAAGAGCCGTTCATAAAATGCTCTTTCTTAATTTCGCCTGTCTCCTCAAGCCTCTTTAACGTCCTCTTAACTGTGGCCCTAGATAATCCGTTTTCCCTTGCTAATATGTTTACGCTTGTCAGCCTCTGCCCCCGCTTGATTACGTGCCCTTTGTAGCGCTTGTCCTTGGTGTTTGCCGTAAGGAGCAGGTGTATGAAGATGCAGCGCACGGAAGGCGACTTGTACCACTCCCATTCGGTGATCTTCCGATGCAGTTTTATCCATCCTTCCGCCATAGTCATTGCATGTATTCATAGAGCGCATCTTCGAGGAAGAGCAGCTGTCCTTGTTTGGCACCCTTGCCGAATTTCTTGTATGGGAACTCGTCCTTGTGCCTGTACATCCACGTCACCGACCTCCTGAGGATGGCAGCAGCCTCTTTCAGCGTCACATACTTCGGGCGGTCGTCGCTCAGCTCATGGAGCTTGGCAAGCTTGGCCACGACAGCGTCGGCTACGTCGCTGACCAGCTTATGGTATTCATATCTTGACAGCTCTGCCATAGTAGTAGAATTTATCAGTATGCGAAAATATTCCCTGCAACGATGGCAGCGACGATCATAAAGACCGTCAGCGCGTTCATTGCTAACACCTCGGCGCGCGTGAATGACTCACCGCAGAGGATGGAGTATGTCTTCGACTCCTTGCGGAGCCAGCTGCTGAATGATGATACATGGTTTTTCATGGTGAATAATTTTTAACGGTTTGGCATGGCGGCTGCTTGTCGTAGTTCACGTATCGGAGAACCTTCGAGCAATACCGCCCGTTGATTGAATTTCTTGCGAGTGAGCAAGTACGGCATGGTTCCAGTGGAAGAAAATGGCTCATTCTTTCTTGATTACTCCTAACTTTACGAGTCTTTTCCTCACGCCTTCACCGCTCAGTGGCGAGCAGTAGCCTTTTCTTGCCATGAGCTCACCGGCCATGCGGCACACGGTCGTCTGCGAGAAGCATACATCTTTGCGCCCCATCATGCCTTTGTAGTAATTTATCAGCAACAGATCCTTCTCGCGCTCTATGCGCTTAACTTCCATCACTTTCTTCTCATAGAAGCTTGCAGGATCATTGCCTCTGTTGCTATGAATGTTCTTTGTCATTGTATGTTGATTTTATTTCCGTTCTAAGGGCGGCTCAGCCTCATCATTGATTGATAAATCGCCAAATTTCCAATTCGTTATTATGAATTGCCTCGCCGCCGAATATTTTCACTATCTTTGCAGTGCCAAATTTCTAAATTATGAATAAAATTGATTTTTATGAGCAGTGCAAGGTTGCTCTGCACCAATTGAACATTCGTCCTCTTGACCTCAACGAGTATTCCGAAGAGGTCAATGCCATGCTCCGTAAACTCGGTGCGAGGGTGGACAAAGACGGACTTTTAAGAAGTCCTGAAACACGCTCGGCTGAGAGCCTTTGTCTTCTCGACGATATGATTGAGAAGGTGAAACACGACGCTCTTGTCGAGCAGCGGGCGAAGCGTGCTGAGGTGATATCGATCCTTTCTTTGGCCGTTTCAGGAATATCGTTATTAGTATCGATATTATACTAAGTGCTATTGAGGTGTACGATATCATGTCGATACGGTCGTAATACGCCATCTTTTCCTTGAATTCTTCGTCCGTCATACTCATTCTGCCTTTTTCAGATCTCCGGAGAGAAACTTGTTGATGAAATAGAGCTGGCCCTTGCCCGTCACCTTCGTTGTCTTGGTCGTGACGTTCACGCCCTGGCCGTTGATATAGGAGCCTTCCTT
>CALJCU010000642.1 GCA_938023885.1 uncultured Prevotella sp.
CAAAGATAGCCAAAATGCTAAGAAAACACAATTTTTTTAAAAAACAGTTTTTCTTGTTTTAAACAATAGTTATATGTATATTTGCACCAAACTTGCTTCTATAATAAAAATATTAATTTCGGAAGACAAAAAATCTATTAACATAATAATTAGAATGAACATGAGAAAATTTCACTTATTGTTTTATTTGGCTTTGTTGCCAGTCGTATCTTCTGCACAAGACAGAATTGGGTACAGTTATGATGCCGCCGGCAACCGTGTGAAACGTGAAATCGTCATGTCTGTCCCGAAAGCCATGGCGAAGCAGCAGACCTTTGCCGCTGACGGTCAGGCTTTCACCGACATGCTCCGCGGCCATACCGTGAAAATATACCCCAACCCCACGGAGGGGGCCTTGCAGGTCAGCATTTCCGGACTTACGGGTACGGACAAATGCTCGCTCGGGGTCTATACAGCTCAGGGAGCCCAGGTCTTGACGGAGAATGTCAAGTCTGACCATGTTGACATCAACATCAGCAATCAGCCTGGGGGTGTCTATCTGCTCAGAATAACCATAAACAATCATTCAACGACATGGAAAATCATAAAGAAATAATGAAGTCATACATCACGCGGTCTCTTCTTTTCCTTTCGTCACTTGGTTTGCCGGCCTGCATCCATGCGGCCGACATGCCAGAGTCTTCAGTCGGGACTCCCGTGGGTGCCGTCTCCGTCGGCAATTCCGGAGCGGCCGTCTACAGTTTGAAAATAGATGTCCCCGACGGCGGTTCCCTGACACCCCAGATAGGCCTGTCCTACAACAGCCAGTCCGGTGGATATGGGCTTGCAGGTTATGGGTTCAATATAACAGGCCTCTCTGCCATCACCCGGGGAGGGCACGACTTGTTCCATGATGGCAGTCAGGCAGGAGTCACCTATACGGCAAGCGACAACCTGTTCCTTGACGGCAAGCGCCTGATTCTCCAGTCGGGCACGTCGTGCCAGGAAGGGGCTGCCTATACAGTAGAAGGGGATCCGTTTACAAAGGTTGTTGTACATGGCAATTACAGCAATAGTACAACAACGACGTGGTTTGAGGTGACGACCAATACCGGTATGACCTACCAGTATGGCAATTCCCCCAGCTCCAAGATAGCCTACAAAAACAAAAGCGGCTATTCGCGCATTGCCTCATGGTATGTCAACAAGGCAACTGACAAATACTCCAATTACATCACCTACGAGTACTCCGTCAGCAACCTGAGCATAAGGCCCGCTACCATTACGTATGGCACAAATTCGGCCAAGAGCCGTGGGATAGTCAACAGGGTCAGCTTCGCCTACCAGAGCCTCGGGGGGAATGCAAGGCCGTTTGCCATCGAGGACCAGCAAGGAAAGACGGACATGTGCCTTTCGTCCGTTACAGCGACAAGCAACAATTCCGTATACCGTAAATACACGTTTGCCTATAATGACAACTCAGACCAGTCCAACTGCAAGTGGACACGCCTTGTAACGGTCGAGGAGTCCAACGGACAGGGAGAAAAACTTCCTCCCGTCAGGTTTACCTGGCAGTATCTGCCTTCCCCTGCCGTCCATTCATCCCGGCTGGATGTACCGACAAAGGATGGCAACAGTTTCGTGGAGGAGACCAGCAGGCAATTTCTCTCGGCCGACCTCAACGGGGATGGCATCAGTGACATCATAAGGGTGTCACCTGTGAAAGTGCAAACGGCCATCCTGCCCGGCGGCGGCAGCTGGAACTACTATACTTATGTATATGTCAGCAGAAGCAAACTTTCATCTGCAGGAAACGTGACCTATGAATCCCCTCTGGTCTATACGCTGCCCTCCGGCATATCCATGGATGTCATCAAATCCATGTTTGGCGGGGCATCGGTCACTGACTTTGACGGCGACGGATACAATGATCTGGTGTTTCCGTTCCAAAACACGGCAACAGGTTACTGGAACCAGGCTGTCTTCTACATGGTCCTGGGAAGCGATGTGGCAGCCGGAAGGGGGTGGCGGTACCCATGCTTTTGCCGTAAACCTCCAGTCGACAGACAAGGCTCCCTTGTTCGCTACCCTTGATGTTGAGGGCAACGGCAAGGATGACGTCGTGTGCGTGGAACAACGCAAGAAGGACAGCTACTATCCAGCAACAATAGTACAATATGCCGGTGGGACCACACTAAACCGTACAGAAGTAAGACTTACTCTGCCGCAGGGGATAAGCAAAGACATTGAAAAGGTCTTTGTCGGCGACTACAACAACGACGGACTCTCCGACCTGATCCTGCTGTATGAGGGTGGCTATAAGATCTACTTCAACAACGGAGGAACTGCCATTGCATCGGCATTTACCGAAAGCAAGACAAAGTCGGGTACGGACCTTAGCAATTATTGGAGACTCCAGCAGGGCGACTTCGACGGCGACGGTCTGTCGGATTTCGTTTACAATAAAACGGGGGAATCTTTTTTATGGATAGCACACAACAATGGCGATGGTACTTTCACCCATACAAAAACTATAGACACCGGCGTTGCAGACCATGCATCCAACAAGGATGACGACAGATTCTCCCTGATGACCTGCGACATTGACCATGACGGCCGCACTGACGTGCTGGTCTGCAAGGCCGGGTACAGGCACCGGGGTTTCCCTAAATTCAAGAATGAATATACAGACACACAAGTCAGGTGGCTCTATTCTACAGGGTCTGGCCTGAAATCGGCCTATAGCTATACAAAGAACCGTGAAGATGATGCAAATGAAAGTTCCATCTTCCTTGGCGACTTCGACGGCGACGGGTACCCGGAACTTGCAAATTACGGCAGCGCGCTGAACGGCACCGACAACACTTTCAGTGAGAAAATCAACATCTACAAGTCGGGATATGACCTGTCGCAGGTTGGGAAGATCACAGGCATAACGGATGGCATGGGCAACAGCAGCTACATCCAGTATGCGAGTGCCACAAGCCCTGCGGTCTATAAAAAGAGCATCAAAAGCACATATCCTGTCAATACCTACACGCTGCCGCTGTCTGTTGTGGCACAGATGACGGGCGACAACGGGTCTGCGGGCAGCCAGACGACCAAATACTTCTATGAAGACCTCAGGCTGCACATCGCAGGCAAGGGAATGCTTGGCTTCAACACGGTAACCAATGAGAATACAACCTTAGGTATAAAGGAAGTAAACAGCATTACCAAATGGGACGAGAACCTCTGGATCCCAACGGAAATCAAGACCTCAAACTCGGTCGGAAAGAATACGGGCACGGTTGTCTCGACCTATTCTGTATCAAGGTCCGGCAAGAATTACTTTGCCTATGTGTCCAGGAAAGACATGACCGACCTGGATGGCAACACGGCCACCACAATTTACAGCTATGACGCGGCAAAGGGCGTCATTCTCGACGAGACCGTGAAGAACGACGGCGACAGCATGTACAAGAAGGTGGCCTACTCCGGCTACCAGAACAAGGCCGGAGTATGGTTGCCCACCACTTTGACCATGTCGCAGAAGCATGCTGACGACCCGGCACCATATACAACAGTTACAACTTATAGTTATGATGACAAGGGCAACGTGCTTTCATCTACGGTGAACAGCGGGACCGGTATGGCACTCACGACCACGTCAACCTACGATGCGTATGGCAATGCTCTTTCATCGGTCACCACGGGAAGCGGAGTAAAAACAATAACAAAATACAATGACTATGACGCATCGGGGCGTTTCGTCATCAAGAGTTATACCAACCCAGCTTCTGCCGTCAACACCTTCACGTATGACCTGTGGGGCAATGTGCTGACGGAGAGCGACGCCACGGAGCCCTCCAATGTCCTGACAACCAAATATACCTATGACGGATGGGGGAGAAAGCTGACCGCCCTGCAGGCTGACGGCACACAGACCACCTATGAGACCGGCTGGGGAACTGCCGGCAACAAGAAATATTACACCAAGGAGTCCACCACGGGCAAGCCTTCTGTAACGACATGGTATGACAAGGGAGGCCATGAGGTCTTGCAGGAGACATTTGGTGCCAAGGGTATGCCTGTTTCGAAGGCTACGGCCTATAATGGCAAGGGGCAGGTTTCACGTGTCGAGAACAAGACGGGGAAGCTGACCATCACCCAGACCCTCACCTATGATGAGCGCGGAAGAGTCGTCACAGATGTGCTGAGCTCCGGCAAGTCCGTCTCGTACTCATACGGCAACCGCTCGGTCACGACGTCCACGGCAGGACGCACCTATGTCAAGACTTCCGACGCATGGGGGAATGTCGTCAGGTCAACCGATCCCGTCAGCGAGGTGGAATACCGATATTCTTCAGTGGGCAAGCCAAGCAGTGTGAGGACACAGGGCTCTACCGTGACTATGGCCTACGACGCCGCCGGCAATCAGGTGACCCTCACGGATCCGGATGCGGGAACCTCAAATTATACGTATGCAGCCGATGGCACATTGCTGACGCAGACAGACGGCAGAGGTATCAAGACTACTAACAGCTATGACAACTTGGGACGCTTGGTATCTACGCAAATCGGGCAAAAAAACATTGTATATACTTATGGTACTGTAGGCTACGAAAAGTTGAGACTGGTCAGGCTGGCTTCTGACAACAACTCCGTGGAGTACACCCATGACAAATTCGGACGTGTCGTTGCGGAGAAGCGTAATGTGGACGGACATGGGACCTATAGCTTCTCATACGCATACAACAGCAATAACCAGCTGTCCAAGACGACATATCCCGGTGGCTTGGAAGAGTCGTACCAGTATGACGGTTATGGCTTCAAGTCACAGTCGGCCATAGGCGACAAGGTTATCTATAAGGTAGAGAGCACTGACGGTCTTGTAAGCAGCACATCCTTCATGGGGAAACTCACCGCCATGCAGACCCGCGATGCACGGGGATATGAAAGCAACGTGAAGATCATGCGTGGTACGAGCGTCCTGGAGAGCTTTGACGAGACCTACGATGGGGCTCCGACAATCTGTTGTCACGCAAGAGAACCA
>CALJCU010000643.1 GCA_938023885.1 uncultured Prevotella sp.
CACAGACCGTCAACAAATGGGCCACCGACTTTGTGGGCGAGTGGAAGGAGACCATCATGCGGAACCGATTGTTACAATCGAAGACTCTCGAACGGCAAAGCATCGCAAAGCTGGCGGAACAATACCGCAATGCCGACCACAGATTGTTGGCGCTCGACTATGACGGCACACTCGTCCCCTTCTGCAACAAGCCCGAAAATGCGGTTCCATCTGACGAGGTGATCAGCATCATCAGGCAACTCACTCTTGACCCCCGCAACAAAGTCCTGATCAACAGTGGCCGTGACCGTCCTTTCCTGGAAAAATGGTTTGGTGACCTCGATGTGTGTATTTCCGCAGAGCATGGAGCCTCTCTCAAGGAAGACGGGAAGTGGATGGAGCGCATCGTAAGCCAGCAATGGAGTCAAAGACTCATGGCCATATTGCGCAAGTTCGAGCAAAAGACGCCAGGCTCCCGTCTGGAAATCAAGAAGACAGCCCTGGCGTGGCATTATCGGGAGAGCGATGCCTGGCTGGGTGCGTTCAGAGCCCAGCAATTAGCCAGGACCCTCCTGGACGAATGTACTAAAGAAGGATTACAAATGATACAAGGAAACAAAGTGATAGAGATAAAATCAGCAGAGTACAACAAAGGAACAATCATCAGCTATTTCCTGGCACAGCGACCCTATTCCTTTGTCATGGCCATTGGTGACGATGCCACCGATGAGGATATGTTTCAGGCTCTGCCCGAACATGGCATCAGCATCAAGGTGGGCGGTCCGTCGCCGTCCGCACGCTATCAGTTGCCTTTACAGGCAGACGTCGTACCGTTCATGCGGCACATAATGGAAGGAGGCGCCCAATGAACAATCTCAATTATGGACTTATCGGCAACAGCTGTACCGCCGCTCTCATCTCCGATCGTGGAGATATGGTCTGGCTGTGCATGCCCTATTTCGATTCGCCTTCTGTCTTCGCATCGTTGCTGGATAGAGAGAAAGGAGGACACTTCGGCATTGAGGTCATAGGGAATTATGAAATTTCCCAAAGATATATCGTACACACCAACCTCCTTCGTACGCGATTCGTCTCCGCCGACGCGGAATTCGAACTGACCGATTTCATGCCGCTTTATCGCAATCAGGAGACCGGCGAATACTATCATCCGTCCGAGGTCTACCGGTATATCCACCTTGTGAGAGGACTGCCAAGACTTCGCTTTGTCTATGAGCCACGCCCGGACTATGCAAGGGGAGACTGCAAGTTGCGTCAGACCGAAGAATACGTTGAGTCAATGTCGTCATCCAATGACACCGACCGGCAATACCTGTACAGTTCATTCCCGATAAAAGACGTGCTCGACGGAAGCATCATCACACTGAAAGGAGACGGCTTCTTTCTGCTCTCTTATAATGAGAAGATTGACCGGATCGACTTGGAACAGGAAAAGCTCCAGTATTGCAGAACGCTGACCTACTGGCTCAACTGGTGCACAGAGACCCATCAGTACCCTCTCTACAACGACATCATCGAACGGAGCATGCTCACGTTGAAGATGATGACATTCTATAACGGTGCAGTCCTTGCAGCCGTCACAACCAGCCTGCCGGAAATTCCCGGCGGCGTACGCAACTGGGACTACCGGTTCTGCTGGCTCCGCGACGCCTCCATGACCATCGAGACTCTCGTACGGCTGGGACACACCAAATCGGCAAGGCGGTTTGTCAGATTCATCGGGTCCACATTTATCGGCAACCACAGCCGTTTTCAAATCATGTACGGCATCCACGGCGAACGCGAACTGACCGAGCAGACACTGGACCATCTGTCCGGTTACATGGGCAGCCGGCCTGTAAGGATTGGGAATGCGGCATGGCAGCAAAAGCAGAACGACTCATTCGGCTATCTGATGAGCATGATCTATCAGTACTATAAGCTGGTGCCTGGCAGCCAGGATGAGAAAGAAAACGTATGGGACATGGTGAAGAATATCTGTCGGACAGTTATCAAAGAATGGAAATGTCCGGACAAGGGTATCTGGGAGATACGTGGCGAAGCTCAACACTTTATTTCATCAAAGGTCATGTGCTGGGTGGCTCTTGACAGAGGAACGTGCATCGCGCGGCATCTGGGAAAGCACAGAGAAGCCGGGATGTGGCAGCACGAGGCCGAAAGAATTAAGGCTGATGTATTGCAGAAAGGATGGAATAGCCGGCTTGGAACCTTCACGCAAACCTATGATAACGAGGCCCTTGACGCATCGCTGTTGCTCATGGAACCTTATGGATTCATCCCGGCAGACGACGGCCGTTACCGAAAGACTGTAGCCGCCATTGGGAAAACACTGATGAGTGACGGACTCGTTTTCAGATACAACACGCCGGATGATTTCGGAAAGCCTAAGTCCACATTCACCATTTGTACGTTCTGGATGATACGGGCTCTATACGTCACCGGGCAAAAAGAACAGGCACGGCAACTCTTCAACCAGATCGTGCATTACGGAAACCATCTGGGAATGTTAAGCGAAGACATAGACCCTGTCAGCCATGACCTGCTCGGCAACTTTCCACAGGCCTATTCACATCTGGCATTAATCAATACGGCCATTCTCTTGTCCGGAGACATGTCCGTTCAAGACAACATATAAGTGTGGACACATTTTACGGATGACCATATTTTCCTCTGCAACTCAGTTGCAAAGAATAATAGCTTGCGATATTTGCATATATGGAAACATTTCCTTAACTTTGGCATTACAATAATAAAAACCTTGAACCATGGAAGTAAGAGATATCTTTGCAATGCGGAAGGAGGGACGCTACGAGGAAGCCTACCGCGCCATCATGCAGCTCTATGCCGTCCATCAGGGACCGCATACGAACCTGTGCATGTTCTGGTGCACGAACGACCTGTTCAAGCTGCGCGCCAAGCAGAAACGCACGGAGGAGGCACGCCGTCTGCTCTTCCAGCTTGTAAAGCTCTATCCGCAGACCAAGGACCGTATCGGGCAGGGCAACCGTGCCATCATCAATGCCGCCCTCACTATGGACAAGCTCACGGAAGGTTTCAACCTGCTCTATTTCATGCCTTACTACAACCGTATGACGGAAGCCGACTGGCAACCGTATATCGTCAACGGGCATAAGGTACCGTCACTGGGTCAGCAGGTCGTGAACCACCTGCTGAAAGATCTTTCCAAGCGGGATGCCAACTATATCAGCCAGATTGCCGACCTCTTCAGCACGGCTTTCAGGAAGTCTCCTTATTATAAAGAGAACCTGCGCCACCTCGCACAGATGCACAGTCTGGTGGGACATACCGACAAGGCCATCGACACCTACAGACAGATTCTCCTGCGGCATCACGACAGTTACCTCTATGCCGAGCTTGCCAAACTCCTCACGGACAACACCGAGAAGATAGCACTCTACTGTCAGGCCATCATGCATCAGTACCGTGACGAGTATGCTGCCAAATACCATCTTGAGCTGGCATGGCTGATGCATGCCACCATGCCACGGCGCGCCGCCTACGAGCTTGCAAGATACATGGAGATCAAGCAACGCCGCGGACAGCATATGACACCCTCGGCCGTGAAGTTGCAACAAAGGCTGGGCCAGGTTGCACCCGTCACGTCTGATGAGGAGCAGGTGCTCTATGAGCGGTCGGCAAAAGCGGTGGAAAAGATATTAAGCTGACCCAAAATTCCCGGGAATTGCTTAATTTTGCAAGTAATATACTCAATTCAATAAACTAATAATGAAAAGAACATTTCTCTTGGGACTTGCGTTCTGTGCCTTTGGCGCCTTTGCGCAGACCGACCTCTCTTCGGGTATTGACCTGAAGAACCTCGACACGTCCATCAAACCCGGCAGTGATTTCTACCACTATGCTGCCGGCGGATGGCTCAAAACTCATCCGCTTGATGCCGAGCATGCAGAAAACGGTGCCTTTGTAGACCTGCTGGAGCTGAACCAGAAACGTATCCAGGGCATCATCCTTGAATATGCCTCAAAACCGCAGCAGAAAGGATCATTAGGACAGAAGATCGGATCGCTCTACAACCTCATGATGGACTCCGTACGCCTTAACCGTGAGGGCTGGGCGCCTATCAGACCGACCCTCAACAAGATTGCCGCCATCAAGAACCGCAAGGAGTATCAGCTCGTGTGCGCCCAGCTCGACCGCAACGGTGAGGGTACGATGATGTTCGGCATTGGGGTCGGTGCCGACTGGAAAGATGCCGAATGGAACCTCGTGGGCATCAGCCAGGGCGGACTCGGACTCGGAGAGCGCGACTATTACGTCTCCGATGACGCCCAGAACAAACGTGTGCTCGAGGCTTACAGACAATATCTCAAGAAGCTCTTTATGCTCACCGGCGCTGACGAGGCCACGGCTGAGAAGAAGACGAAGGCTGTACTTGCCATCGAGACGCGTATCGCCAAGGTGAGCTACGACAAGGTGAAACTGCGTGACATCGATGCCAACTATCACAAGATGTCTTATAATGAGCTTGTGAACAACTTCTCCGGCATCGACTGGGGTAACGTCTTCCTCGCTTCCGGCTTCCCGGCTTTCAACTATATTGATGTCGGTCAGCCCGAGCCTATCCATGAGGTGGAGAAGATTCTCGCTGACACACCGCTTGAGGATCTCAAGACCTATGCCGAAGCAAAGGTCATCAGCAGTGCAACGGGCCAGCTGAACGATGAGTTCCGCAAGACAGAGTTTGAACTGAGCAAGGTATTGACAGGTGTCAAGCAGGACCGTCCGCGCTGGAAACGTGCAGTGAACCTCGTGAGTGGCACACTCGGTGAGGCTATCGGCAAGCTCTATGTGGACAAGTATTTCCCGGCAACGAGCAAGCAGCGCATGCTGGAGCTCGTGCATAACCTCCAGACAGCTCTTGCACAGCGTATCGACGAGGCTACGTGGATGAGTGCTGCAACAAAGGCGCAGGCTAAGGACAAGCTTGCCAACTTCATCATTAAGATTGGCTATCCCGACAAATGGAAGGACTATAGCGGCCTGCAGGTCAACGACAGTCTGTCGCTCTATGAGAACCTCAGGAATATCTCTCGGTGGGCTACCGATATCGACATCGCCAAGCATGTCAACAAGAAAGTGGATAAGACGGAATGGGGTATGACGCCACAGACCATCAATGCTTATTATAACCCCACAACGAACGAGATCTGCTTCCCGGCCGCCATCCTTCAGCCACCATTCTTTGACCCGGCAGCCGACGATGCTGCCAACTATGGTGCCATTGGCGGTGTCATTGGTCACGAGATGAGCCACGGCTTCGATGACCAAG
>CALJCU010000644.1 GCA_938023885.1 uncultured Prevotella sp.
AAAATAGCAGAGCAATAACGCCAATTCCAAGGCCAAATAGAATGGGAAGGATGATTCTTTGGTAGGGAGCCTTACCCCTTTCTTCAGCTTCTTCAATCTCGCTAAGGTTACGTCCTTGAACATAGGCGACAATCTGTCGATAGGTGCGAAGATTATGCTGTTTCTTGAATTTTTCTGTACATAGCTTATTATCTTATTATTGAACAGTTCTTCTTGTTCCTGCATAAACTTCACCTCGATGGGCTGGACATAAAGCGCATTCTTCACTTCCTCGCTCAAGCCTTCTGTCTGCAACAGGCGTGTAGAGTCTTTCTCGGTTGTGATGACCACTTTCGGCGATCCCATACTTGCAAAGGTTTCATTGATGTTCTCCACATCTTTCTGCTTGAAGGCATGGTGATCACCGAACGTCAGAGACTGTAGGGAACGACACTTGGTCTGCAAGTCGTTCCGCATCTCTTCCGGAGAAGCTATCCCGGTGATTAACAGTACGTTTAACCCTTTTAATTCTTTTAATGATTTAGTGCCTTGCTGCGGATACAGCGGGAAGCATTCACCATACTTCATTGTGGTAAAGAACAGTTCCTGATATGGATAGAGGTTCATGGCTTTTGTCAGTACACGGATGTCCATCGGCTTCAAATCGTCAGGACACTTCGTGATGATGACAAAGTCAGCCCTACGCTTCCCCGACAAAGGCTCTCGCAATCGGCCTGCAGGAAGGAGCTTATCATAGATGATAAGCCGGTGATAGTCGACAAGCAAAATGTTGATGCCCGGCTTCACATAACGGTGCTGAAAAGCATCGTCAAGGAGAATGACATCCACGTCCTTGCTTTCTTCGTCATGAGTGAGGCGATTGATGCCTTCCCTGCGTTTGGCATCCACAGCGACATAGACATCGTTGAACTTCTGCTTCATCTGAAAAGGTTCGTCTCCGATATCCGCAACAGTAGAATTAGCATCTGCCAAGACATAGCCATGGCTCTTGCGTTTATAGCCTCGCGAAAGCACGGCCACTTTGGCAACATTCTTTAAGAGGCGGATAAGATACTCCACATGGGGTGTCTTCCCTGTTCCTCCCACAGTGATGTTTCCCACTGAGATAACAGGGATGTCGTAGGTCTGCTGGTGGAGCAGACCTACGTTAAACAGCCAGTTGCGCAAGCATACGCCTGCACCGTAGAGCCAACTAAATGGCAAGAGCCACTCGTGAGTCTTTATCAGGTCACCCTCCATAGGCAAAATTTATTTCTTCTTCATCATGATATAAGGCAGACGAACCTGAATAGGATCCATCGTCTGTACCTGCTGCATCAGCATGAAAGGTACATAGTAGACACCGAGGACAGACTGGAGTCTCTCATCTAATAAAGAGCCCTTCGAATTATCAGTCTGTTCCAATAGCTGATCGATGAAACTCTTAGGAGCAGGATAATCCTCTGCATGATATTTCCTCAACTTGGCGAGTTGAGCAGCTTTTGCCACAGCCTTGTCCACTCCACCCAGCTCGTCCACGAGCTTGAGCTTCAGCGCATCGGCGCCTGTGTAGACATGACCTTGCGCTAAAGCCTCGACAGTAGCCATCGACAGCTTGCGGCCTTTGGCAACACGCGACTTGAAGAGCATATAACCATTGTCTATACTTGCCTGCATCTTTCTGCTTTGCTCCGGAGTGAATGTTGAGAAAGGTGTGTCAAGAAGAAAGTTGGCATTACGGTTTGTTGCGACCCCGTCAAACTTCATTCCTATCTTCTGAGATAAGGCCGTGGCATTAGGTATGATACCGAAAATACCGATAGATCCCGTAATGGTCATTGGCTCTGCGTAGATATAGTTGGCACCACAACTCATGTAATATCCTCCAGACGCAGCACAGCCACTCATAGAGACAACAACCGGTTTACCCGCCTTCTTTAATAGCTCTATGGCATGCCACAGCTGCTCAGAAGTGTAAGCACTGCCACCGGGAGAATTGACACGAAGGACAACAGCCTTCACATTCTTGTCCTTGGCCAGATTGTCCAAATCCCTGCAGACCTTATCTCCAACGATATATTGTTTCTGCTGAAGCATATTCTGTCCCGGAGCACTCTCCACGATATCACCGGAAGCATAATAGACAGCAATCTCCTCTCCCCCGCTGTCTTCTTCCAAACTTTGCATATCGTAAACGGTTGCCTGGGGTATATCCTTGTCTTTGTCTATGCCGAGTTTCTTCTTTACAACGTCTCTAATCTCATCATAGTAAAGCAAACCGTCGATGAGTTTGTTCTTCACATAAGTCTGAGGCATTTCAACAGTCATCAGATTATCAGCATAGGCGTTCAGATCGGCCGTACTGATCTTACGGCTTTGGGAGACTGCCCTGAGAATAGTACTCCATTCATAGCCCACTAATCCCTGTTCCTGCTCACGGCTCGGATCGCTCATCTTCTCCTCCGTAAAAATCTCTGTAGCACTCTTATATTTGCCGCATTTAAACGGTATCATGCTGACTCCCACTTTCTTCAGCAAATCAGTGAGGTAAGGAAATCTTTCCGTCAATCCTTGCCAACGGAGCTCACCTACCGGATTCAGATAAACCTTGTCGGCCGCCGAGGCGAGATAGTAGGCCAGTGTACCGTAATCTTTTCCATAGGCAATGATCCATTTTCCTGTCTTCTTGAAATCGACGAGTGCATCCCGCAGCTCCTGAGCCTGTGACATATCCATCGCCATATCGTTCGACTCGATGTAGATACCTTTTATTTTGTCACAGGTCTTGGCCTGCCTGACAGCGGAGAGCATATCGGTCAGGCCCGGGTTACCTTCGCCGTTGCCTTGGAGCATATCTGTGGGTGAAGCCTCCGTAGCTTGATCCTGTAGTGTTCCATGGAGGTTGAGTATGAGCACGCTGCCGTCTTGTACCCCCGCAGAAGAACCTGACGATGCCATTGTCCCAACGATTCCCATCAAGCCGATGGTTATGGCAACGGCACTGAAGATTACCAATCCGATGATAACAACGAGGACGTCTCTTAGAAAATGTTTCATGCCTTAGAAAATTAATGGTTATTGATATGGGCTGTTGTTTTTATTCAACATTATGCATAAGTTATTCATAATCATCCACTACGCCATTTACAAAATCCATCATAGGCTTTGCTGCCTTGCAGATCTCCGCGGCTTTCTTTGTCCAGTCACCGGCTGCAAAGAAACCATTATCAAGACTGTGCCACGCACAATAGTCCTTCATTTTGAGGTAGTAAAGATACTCATAATCTTTCGGGAAATCCTTCGGCGCTTTCTTCAGGCAACTGATGCCAAAGCCATTGTCGCCTGTCGGGAACTCTCCCTCCCACCGAGCCTCATTGGGATAACCGAAGTAGTGGATGAACTTTCCGTCTTCAACACAACGGCGCCACTCGTCAATGTTTCCCATAATCTCATTGCGCATGGCTGTGAGGATATTCGTTGGGAGCCAATAGGGACCGATAGCGATGAGGCAATGACCGGGTTGGATATGGAGATAATAGCCACCGCGCAGCGACTTCCTGCCATGGGCACATATATAAGCTCCGAAGTGACGTTTGTAAGGCGACTTGTCTGGAGAAAAGCGAATGTCACGATAGAAACGGTAGCAACAGTCCTTCGGCGTGAGATGGGAAACCTCCGCATCAAAGGTCGAGAGCTCTTTGATGAACGCCTCTACTCCACCTTCAAACTCTTTCCTGGATCGCTCATATTCAGCTTTATGTTCTTGGAACCAGGGACGGTTATTGTTGGCTGCTATATCGGCAAGAAAATCCTCTATCAGTTTAATATCCATACTGTTACTATGTTTTGCTTCACTTTTCATCCAAGCTTACTGCCTTTCATCAGTTTTGGACAAATCTTATCAAACGGACACTTGGCGCACTTCGGATTGGCACTCTGACACACATAGCGGCCATGGAGCAGGAGCCAGTGATGGGCTCGTGGAATATCTTCTTTCGGAATGCTCTTCTCAAGATATTCCTCTACCTTCAAGGGCGTATTGGCAGTGGAAGGAACCAAGCCAAGACGGTGCGCCACACGATAAACATGGGTGTCGACAGCCATCACGGCTTTGCCGAACCACACAGCCTGCAGCACGTTGGCAGTCTTGCGCCCTACTCCAGGCAGCTTTGTGAGGTCCGCAGTGTTGTCCGGCACCATTCCATTGAAGTCGCTCACAAGTTTCCGGGCCATACCCACGAGGTGACGTGCCTTGGCATTGGGATAGCTCACGCTGTGGATGAACTCAAGTAAATCTTCGGGCTCCGCCTGCGCCATGAGCTCGGGTGTAGGATAGCGTAGAAAGAGTGCGGGGGTCACCTCATTGATACGCCTGTCGGTACACTGGGCGGAGAGAAGAGTCGCAACCAACAACTGGAAAGCGGAACCGAACTGCAAATGTGTCGCCACCTCCGGTTGTGCTTTCCTGAAATAATTGAGTATATATGTATATCGCTCTTTCCGTGTCATAAGATAAACTTTATTTCGCAAAGATAGGAAAATTAAACGGCACGACAAAGAAATGTCTTATTTTTTTCTTTGCCGTGCCGAAAATATAACATTTATGTAATCAATCAATCCTTATCTTTTGCCATTAGGAATATGCTTCTTATTAACCGCAGATGAAAGCAATGAAAACAATATTTGCATTGATTGCCTATATTGATAGCTCAAATTGTTGCTTTCATTTTTGTATTATTGTTTTTCATTGTTTTCATCTGTGGTTAAAAAGCCCTGTGTGGTTAAATCAACCAATCAGCTCCACACTCCTCTTGAGGAATTTGTCGAGAGCCTCACCTTTCAGCATGCCGTTCTGTAGGAGTGCGAGGTCGATGAGCTGATGTACGATCTTGTTGTCCTTGGCGTAGTCGTCAAGAATCTTGTTCTTCTTGCTGCGCTCGTCGTTGATGACCTTCTCCGTGCTCTGCAGATCATCTTTCTCCTCCTTGGTAATCTCCTCCGGCTTCTTGTTGGCCTGACTTTGATGCAAGGCAGCAAGACGGGCCTCCTGACCTTTGAGATCACTCTCTATAGGCTTGAGTTCAGCCTCTACGCTCTTCTTTGTGTCGGCGAGTACATCCTTCACGAGTCTGTGGTCTGAGTTCAGCACGACCATGTAAGAGTCAGGCATCTGACTGTAGAAGCTCATGCCGGGCTGGAACTTGCTCATTTCCTTCATTCGACGCATATATTCGCTCTGCGTGATGACGACCGGTGCAGCTGCTTCACCAAGAGCCTGTACATCGACCGCATAGTTGGCTTTCTGCCCTTGTGGCATCTGTGATCGGAAGACCTCTGTCAGTTTGTCACGGTCATCCTTCTCCATCTCTTCCTTCTTGGCATCTGCCTTGACGATGAGACGATCGATGATATCGGCATCAACACGCGAGAATCGGCTCTTCTCAAACTTCTGCTCGAGCATGCTCACCATAGGCACATCGAGCTGGCCGTCGAGCAGCAATACGCTGTAGCCCTTTTCCTGAGCCGCCTTGATATATGTGTACTGCTCCTCTTTGTTTGTTGCATAGAGGTAAACGAGGTTGCCATCCTTGTCCGTCTGGTTATCCTTGATGAGGGTCTTGTACTCATCGAAGGTGAAGTACTTGCCATCGACATCTTTAAAGAGAGCGAACTCTTTGGCGCGGTCATAGAAGTCCTCCTGCGACAGCATGCCGTAGTTGATGAAGAGTTTCAGGTCATCCCATTTCTTCTCATAGTCCTTACGGTCGTCCTTGTACGTCTGCTGCAAGCGGTCAGCTACCTTCTTCGTGATATACGTGGAGATTTTCTTCACGCTGGAATCGCTCTGCAGGTACGAACGGCTCACGTTCAACGGGATATCCGGTGAGTCGATGACACCATGGAGCAGTGTAAGGAAGTCAGGCACAATGCCTTCGACCTGATCGGTGACGAACACTTGGTTGCAATAGAGCTGAATCTTGTTGCGCTGCAGGTCGATGTTCGTATGGACACGAGGGAAGTAAAGGATACCCGTGAGGTGGAACGGATAATCGACGTTCAGATGGATCCAGAACATTGGCTCGTCCTGCATCGGATAGAGCTCTCGATAAAACTTCTTGTAGTCCTCGTCCTTCAGTGAAGACGGGGCCTTTGTCCACAACGGCTCGATATTGTTGATGATATTGTCTTCATCCGTCTCCTGCTCCTTACCGTCTTTCCATTCGGTCTTCTTACCGAAGGCGATTGGTACAGGCATGAAGCGACAGTATTTTGTTAACAGTTCCGTAATCCTGACCTTATCAAGATACTCTTTGCAATCGGCGGAGATGTGCAGGATGATATCTGTGCCACGGTCAGCCTTCTCCGTATCCTCGAGTGTAAATTCAGGTGAACCGTCACAGGTCCAGTGCTGGGCCACAGCGCCGTCCTTATAACTCTTCGTGATGATCTCTACCTTGTCAGACACCATAAAAGCGGAATAGAAACCGAGGCCAAAATGGCCGATGATGGCGTTGGCCTCGTCTTTATATTTCGCCAGG
>CALJCU010000645.1 GCA_938023885.1 uncultured Prevotella sp.
TTCAGCGTGTATTGCGTAACCTCGCACGCGAGCTCGGACTGACAGCAAACCTCCAGGTCATGCTCAACGATCAGGAAGTGGAGGAGCAGGCTGTCGACAACATCATCAGTAACATCGACAACGGCAACGACCCGCTGCTGTCATGGATCATGGACTTTGTCAGTGAGCGCATGGAGGAGGACAAGAACTGGAACGTCATCTCACAGATAAAATCATTCGGAAAGAATATCTTCTTCGACTTCTATAAAGACCATCAGGAGGAGTTGCGCCGCATCATGAATGATGCCACGTTCTTCAAGAATTACACCTCACAACTCAGAGCCATGAAAGCCAAAGCCATCAGCGGCATGAGAGCGTATAAGAAACGCTACGATGCTATTGCCTCAGACCATCACCTCACGGATGCCTGTTACACTCATGGTCACAGCAATGTGCCGGGCTATTTTGAGAGCCTCGACAACGGCAACTTCGCCAACGGAAAGGTGAAGATACCGAACAGCTATGTACAGAAAGGCTTGGAGAACCCCGACCTGTTCGTCAAGAAGAGCGACCTTAACACGCCGGAGGCCCGGGCTATCCGCGAGTTTGTGGCCCCCCTCGCCGCAGATGCGGAGAAAGCAAGAAAACGAGCCATCGTCACCATCAACTCCGTCGACCTCACGCTACAGAACATCAACCAGCTGCGCCTACTCGGACGTATCGAACAGGAGGTGAAACATATCAACGACGAGAACAACGACTACCCCCTCTCCAACACCCAAAAACTTCTCAACAACCTTATCGACAAACAGGACTCACCGTTTATCTACGAGAAGATAGGCGGCCAACTGCGGTATATCATGATCGATGAGTTCCAGGACACGTCGACGGTGCAATGGGCCAACTTCAAGGTACTGCTTGACGACTGTATCGCACACCAGAACGGAAGCCTCATCGTCGGCGATGTGAAACAGAGCATCTACCGCTGGCGTAATGGTGACTGGCAACTGCTGCAGAGCCTCAACGGGACAAACTATCCTGAAATTGTAGATGTCGAACCACTCACGGTCAACTATCGCTCACAGCGGAACATTGTTGACTTCAACAACGCTTTCTTCACCAGTGCTGCCACATTGCTTTCTGACACAGACTCTGAGACCGAGAAGGTTCCTGTCATCAAAGAGACTTACTCGGATGTGAGACAGGACGTACCAGAAAGTAAGCCGGAAGC
>CALJCU010000646.1 GCA_938023885.1 uncultured Prevotella sp.
AAAGTTACTCATATTTCTCCATTGAATTCTAAATTTCTTCCGGAGAAAGGGTGATATATTAGAAATTATTACGATATTTGCACATAAATCAATTCCAGTAGGATTATATTTATAGCTGATTATACTCAGATGAAAAAGTTTCTTCCCGCACTCCTGTTAGTGCTCTTCTTCTGTTTTCCCACTGCGGCGCAGAAAAAGTTCAATGTCTATGCCGTAGGTTTCTATAACCTGGAGAATCTCTTTGATACCTGCCATGATGCAGGCAAGAAGGACTACGACTTCCTGCCCAACGGGTCGTATAAATGGAATGGCATGAAATACTCGCACAAGCTGCACAATATGGCGCGGGCGCTGTCAGACATGGGCACCGGCATGCTGCCGGGTGTCGGTTGCGCGGTCATCGGCGTAGCGGAGGTGGAGAACGACAAGGTGCTCGCCGACCTCTGTGCCCAGCCGGAACTGAGTGGACGCGGCTATAGGTTCTGCCATGTGGAGAGTCCTGACCGCCGTGGTATCGACTGTGCTCTACTCTATAACCCCACGCTGTTCACCGTTAAAGGCGTGCGCCTCTATCCTTATGTTCCGACGGAGAGACAGGACTCGGCATTCCGCACCCGCGGCTTTCTTGCCGTGAGCGGGGAGCTGGCGGGCGAGCATATCGTGTTCATCGTCAATCACCTGCCCAGCCGTTTCAACGGCAGTTACTACCGTGAGGTGGGAGCGGCACAGATTAAGGCGCTGAAGGACCGCATCCTCAAGGCTAATCCCAAGACGAAGGTCATCGTCATGGGTGACATGAACGACGACCCCGCCGACAGGAGCATGCACAAGGTGCTCTCTGCCAAGGAGGAGGTGTCGATGGTCGGTGACGATGACATGTACAACCCCTGGTATGACGTGCTGGCCAAGCATGGAACCGGCACGCTGCAATATCAGGGTTCCTGGAACCTCTTTGACCAAATCATTCTCTCTCCCGGCCTTATCAACAGGGACGGCAAGAGAGACTACACGTCATTGAAGTTTCTCAAGAATGAGATCCAGCGAATGCCTTACCTCTTTCAGACGGAAGGCAAATATAAAGGCAACACCAGGCGGACTACCGCCGGTGGGGTGTGGCTTGACGGTTACTCGGACCACCTGCCTACCGTAGTCTATCTCGTCAAGGAGCAACAGAAAGTGAAGGCGGAGGAGCCTGCCGACAGTATCGTTTCTCTGCCTGCATACACGGAGGCAGAGCTGAAAAATATCTCTTCCTGTGAGGCAGAGAAGAGGGCACGGGAGGCTGCGGATGAGTGAGAATACCGTTGAGACTCATCCTTTTGAGCCTTTCCTGCCGGAGAATGCACGGCTGCTCATGCTCGGCACGTTCCCGCCGGCACCCAAACGTTGGTGTATGAAGTGGTATTATCCTAATTACACCAACGATATGTGGCGTATCGTGGGACTGTGCTTCTTCGGTGACAAACTGCATTTCGTGGACGAGGCTGCCAAGACTTACCGTCTGACGGAACTGAAAACGTTTTTGGCAGAGAAAGGTATTGCTATCTTCGATACCTGTCTGCGTATCCGCCGCACGACAGGTACGGCGGCTGACAAAGATCTGGAGGTCGTGGAGCGTGCCGATCTTGACGGGATGCTGCGTGCTTTACCGTTTTGCAAAGGTGTGCTGGCTGCCGGCCGGCTTGCCACAACGCTTTTCACAGAGCATTACGGTATCGGTAGAGAGACAGAGAAGATGAGGATGGGCAGTCATGTAGAATTCACATTTGAAGGACGTACTGTCAGTCTCTATCGGGAACCGAGCTCGAGCCGGGCTTATCCGATGAAGGTGGAGGCGAAAGCGGAATATTACAGGCAGATGTTTAAGGACTTAAGATTGATATAATAGTAAGTAAAGATATGAGTGATAAACCAACTATCATTGGTATAGCCGGTGGTACAGGTTCCGGCAAGACCACAGTGGTAAAGAAGATTGTGGAGACTTTGCCGCCCGACTATGTGGCTGTAGTGCCGTTGGATTCTTATTACAACGATACGACAGGGCTGACCGACGAGGAGCGTAAGGCCATCAACTTCGATCACCCGGACGCTTTCGACTGGAAGTTACTCATCCACCAGGTCAATGAACTGCGTCAGGGAAAAGCCATTGAACAGCCAACCTATTCATATATCCTCAGCAATCGTCTGCCGGCGACCATTCATGTTGATCCGAAGCCGGTGATTATTATTGAAGGTATCATGACGCTGCTCAACAAACGGCTGCGCGAGATGATGGACTTGAAGATATTTGTGGATTGTGATTCGGACGAACGGCTTATTCGTAACATTCAGCGTGACACGATAGACCGCGGGCGTACTGTCTCTATGGTCGTGGACCGTTACTTGAAGGTACTCAAACCCATGCATGAGCAGTTTATTGAGCCTACAAAGCGTTTTGCCGATATCATCATCCCACAAGGGGGTGAGAACGTCAAAGGCATCGGCATGCTGACCAATTATATTAAGACGCTGGTTCCTTAGGCTTAGCGGTCTCCTTTATCTCTTCTGCCACGGCTTCCTGCGTGCCTTGCACCTTGTCCATCTGCTTGCGGCACTGATGGATCTTGATGGAGTTGACGAGATCGACGACACCATAGACAATCATGCACCAGCCAAGCACGAGGAGCGGGGCAGAGGCGATGACAGAGGGCTTCACAACGGCCACAAGTCCGATAAGGAGGACAATGGACGGAAAGATCCACCAAGCAAAGCCGATTTTCGCAAAACGGCGCGCTACAGTAAGGTTAAAGAACTGTGAGAGTGCTCCAAGGATGAGCATGGCGGCTAAGGCGTACATCAACCCGTTGACAAAACTGTTCGGGAACAATGCCAATACGGCTCCGAGAATGGCGCTGCCTAATCCAACGATTGGAAAAGGTGGTGTCGGAGGCGTGAGGAGGTTACCTTGGGCATCGTAGATGTCTACGCCACCTGTGGCACCTTTGCGTTTGGCGGAGAACCATGCGATGATACTGATGATGCCGCTCATTAAAAAGATGACACCGATGAGGACGGTGAGCCACGTTACTGTCTGCTCACGGTATCTGACCAACAATGCGCCGGTGACGATTGCACACAGGGCGCGGAAAATGCTACTACGAAAAATTTTCATCTATTCGTTTTTAGGCTTCAGCTCCTTTACTCTGTCTATTCTTCTTGTCTTCTATATATGATGCCATCAGACCACCTATTGCAATACAGATGACCATAGTACCGATAATCATTGCTCCTGCCATATTTATTTTCTCTTTCTATTACTAAGATATAAGCCAACAAACAATATGAAGACGATTGCTAACACAAGAAAGGCGTAATCGTACCATTTTCATCATTGTCCATTAACCACTTACCTAACTCTTTGAGCATTTCTGTCTTTATATTGCAAAGGTAGGCTTTTTTCTTTGAACAATGAGCGTTATCGTGTTATTTTTTGTAATTTTGCATTATAATTATGTACAGTAATCCAATATTACAAATCAGGATAACGAATACATATAGATATCATAACTTATCATGACAAAATTATATCTTGTGCGCCACGGAGAGACTGTGGCAAATGCTGCGCAGATTCTACAGGGATGGCAGGGCGGCGAGCTCAATGAGACCGGTAAGCAACAAGCCCGTGAGGTGGCTGAGAAGATGAGAGGAGAGAAGATAGATGCTTTTGTGGCCAGTGATCTTCATCGTGCTATCCAGACCTGCACCATCATTGCTGCGGCACATGGCGTCAGGCAGGAGGATATCACAACGACACCGTTGCTGCGTGAGCGTGACTGGGGATCCTTCACGGGAAAGTTTATCCCTGACCTTGAACGAGCCGAATGGCCCGATGATGTGGAGAGCTTAGAACACATGAAGAGCCGTGCGCAGAACTTTCTCACCTGGATCAAAACGACCTATCCCGACAAAGTAGTGCTCGCTGTAGGCCACGGCATCATCAACAAAGCCATCCAGAGTGTTTACTTCAATAAGCCGATGAATGAGATTCAGAAGATGGTGAATGCAGAGGTAAGGGTGTTAGTACTATAAATACGATAGGGCGGACACTGGGGGCCATCCTTACGATATAATATAAATAAAAAGGCAAGGGCCTCACATTCTCACGAATGCGGGGCCTTTGTCTGTGTGTTCTAAAAAAGGTGAACACATCTTTATCATAAAAGTGTATATTATTGTAAGAGAGATTATGCTCGCTTATGTCTGCGACAGCAATCTGCTGTATCGGCACTTTACCTTGCTTTGCTTTGCTACAGCTTTACTGTAACAAAAATTCGATTTCGCTCAGCGGACGCTTCTGCTGGCTTCCGTCCTGCATCGTTACTACGAAATGATCGTAAGCAGACTTACCATTCTTGTAGGCTATCACTGCAACGCCACCTTCGCGAAGCTGTAACGTGAAGTAACCGTTACGCATACCATTAATATACGCGCCGTGCAGTTTCTCCTTGCCGTTTGGATAGTAGGAAGTAACCTCACCGTTGAGCACTGTGTTCTTATCATTGCTCAGGTCTATGAAACTGTACCCGCCTTCGGCACGAAGCTTGCCGTCCATGTAATAGTCCTGGAACACGTCCTCTTTGGTGAGGCCTGTGCCCTGGGTCTTCAACAGGCGGTAGTAAGCTGCCTGTCTTGCATTGTTTACACACTGCATATTTGCAGCGTAGAATATCGTGTCGCTTACCACTTTAGCGTTCTCACTGACATGGTTGCGACCAAAACTTGCAATCGTCATCAGCAACATGGCTGACATCAAAATG
>CALJCU010000647.1 GCA_938023885.1 uncultured Prevotella sp.
CGGTCGTCGCTGTAGTAGGGCGTGTAGGGCTGGCTCACTGCCTTTGAATCGTTGTACACGGCCTCGTTATACATTTGCATGTAAGTAACGCCGTCGGCGATATCCTGTATGCGGGTAGGCGACGAGAATGTGTTGTCAAGCCGTACGTCAATTTGCATCTTTTCAGACAGAGTGCCGTGCTTGGTGTTCACGATGATGACACCGTTTGCACCGCGTGAACCGTAGAGGGGCGTGGCCGTAGCATCTTTCAGTACTGAGAACGACTCGATAGACTCGGGTGGAATGTTGTTCAGCATGGTGGTACTTATCTCCACGCCGTCCAGGATGATAAGCGGACTCTTGTTCGAACCGAAGGTCGATATGCCGCGAATGTAGAACTCTGCGTTGTCATAGCCGGGCTCTCCGCTGGTTTGACGCGCGATGATGCCGGGAATATTGCCGGCGAAAGATGTTGTGAGGCTGCTCGAAGTTATCTTCAAATCCTCGGGTTTCACGGCCTGCACGGCACCCACCAGCGACTCTTTCTTCTGCTTGCCGAAACCTACAACTACTACCTCGTCAAGAACCTTGTCGTCAGGAATGAGTGATATGGCGACGAACGTACGCCCTTTCAGCCTGATATTCTTACTCTTGAACCCGATATAAGATACCTCCAGTTCGGCGTCGGAAGAGACGTTCAGCGTGAAGGTTCCTTCGGCATCGGTAATAGTTCCGTTAGTGGTTCCTTTCTCTTTTACGGTGGCTCCGATGACAGGCTCGCCGTTCTCATCGCCAATGAATCCCTTGACAACGCCCTTTGAAGTTTGCGCTGGTTCATGGATTCCCCAAACTTTAGTTGCCGACGGCTTGCTGCCAGGCTCGGCCTTGACCTGTGTGACCGCCAGGCTGCACCCCAACAAGAGCAGGAGCAAGGCCGTCGGTCTTTGCCTGTAATGATGTTTCTGTTTCATCAGTTTTTAATTTATGAGTTCACTCTAAAAAGTCGGCAATCCGACCGTTGTTAATGTCTCGTTATTACTTCAAATATCGCTCTTTGAAATTTTGCAATCTGGAGAATTTTTGCTAAATTTGTATTGTCATTCAAGAAGTTATAAATGTTCAAGAAGTCAAATACAGATAAGCAATTGGGCCTCTTTTCAACCCCATCCTCTCTCATGTGCAAGCGTGAAAGCAAGCAGTATGATGACAATTTGGCGTGGCAAAGTAAGTTTTATCACAATGTCACATCCAGGATAGATGAGGAAGTCTTCCGGCCGTTATATACCACCAAGGTATTTGGTGCTCTCACCAAACATATTCGTCAGCTTGTTGCCATGAACATTCTCAAGGAAGGTGCAGGTTGCTCTGATGAGCAGTTGTTCGAGAATTGCCGCTACAATCTATTATGGCACAAGGCTCTTGGGCTTTTCAACTTGGATGATGAGTGACCTTCACCGGCATCCTATTATCTCTTTCGGGCAAAGATATGCGAGTATGAGAATACGAGTGCAGATCATGTGAATCTCTTTGGGCAATGCTTCAAGGAACTCACTGCTGCACAGGTAAAGGCTTACAAGGTCTCCAGTCGTGTAGTACGTATGGCCAGTAAACTCATTAGCAGTAACATCGCATGGTACTCTCACTACGAAATCATACACAAGACTCTGGTCATGAGCGCCACTGCTGATGACATAGCACAGATCAGCGATCAGATGATACGGCAGCGTGCCTGTGACTTCCTTGGCGAGGATGCAGCTAAGACCGTCTATCGTACCGACACAGAAACGATGGGCAAGTATTTGCTGGATCTTGGCATCGTCATCAAGCACCTCCTTGACGCAAAGTCAGACCAGGAAACGGTGCTTCTCCGCAGGGTCTTTAATGAGCAGTATGAAGTAGATAAGGACGGCAATGTCGTATTGCGTGATAAGGCCAGGATCTCATCCACAAGCATACAGAGCCCTAATGACACAGATGCCGCATACCCGCAGCAAAGGTGGCAAGAAAGTAAAAGGGTACTCAACCAACATTACGATGTGCATGGATTAATATGCACAAGCTCTTCATTTATGATGCGGAAATGTCTCTCCAGACAGCAAAATAAGTCAAAGATCGAGTGGATCTTCATAAGATCCTGTATTAGGGTCTATAAGAGCTCATATAAAGATGCGGAAGCCTTACAAATGACTTCAAGTATCAACCTAGAATTAACGGCAGAATCGGATTCCGAGATCCTGTAATGCCGGAATGTTGAACTTTAAAAGCTACTTTTTATAGCGGAGTCAGATATTATTTAGACAGTTTCAGCGCTTCCACAGGTTTGTTAGTCGTGATGATGTCTACGCCGGCTTTGATGAACTGGTCGATATCGTTGAGGTCATTCACTGTCCACACATTGACGACGAGTCCGAGGTCGTGACATTCCTTAATCCATTCCGGATGCAATGCCAATACCTTCTCGTTATAGTCGATGCCGTTGAGACCTTTTGCTTTGACTGTCTGCGGATCCCAATCTCCATTGAGGTACTGTATGTTGGCGTTGGGCAGCAACAGGCGGAGCAACTCACATGCTTTCCCGCTGAAGGAAATCCATACCATGCGGTTCTCCATACCTTTAGCCTTGACCATATCTACCGTCTCGTGAACGAGGCTGTCCTCATGACTCTGCATCTTCTGCTTCTTAATCTCAAGAACGAGCCTGCATCCCAAATCCTTACCGGTTTCAAGGTACTCATTAAGGGTAGGGATCTTCTCTCCGTTTTTCAGTTTCACTTTCCTGAGCTCTTTCAAGGTACTGGTTTGGATATCAAGCTCTTTTCCGGATGGTGTCTTGGCAGTGGGATCATGATGAATGACGATGACATTGTCCTTAGTCAGGTGCACGTCAAACTCTGAGCCATACACCCCTATTTTATCGGCAAGCTTAAGAGAAGTGACTGAGTTTTGTGCACTCCCGGCACAGTCCCAATAGCCACGATGGGCTACGATTTTGGTCTGTGCAGAAACTGTCATGGCAAAAAGAGCCACGACAGCAAATACTGTTAAATGTTTCATTTATCTGTTTTTTATCTGTTTTTTATCTCTTTGTTCTGACAACCGTGACATTGTCGACAAGCACCCGGTTCTTGCCTTTACCACTTCCCCATTGTTCGCCACCGACAAACATCAGTTGCGTCTCGCCGGTTGCTCCTGTAATTGTAAATGAGAAATGAGAGTCCGAATCTGCCCATGGGTCATAGCCTTCGCCATGCTCATTGTTTGAAGAGTTGGGGAATACTGTTGTGACAAAGCGTACGCACCGGTATTGCGTTCCTTTAACCTCCACGCTACTGATGTCACTCCCGTCGATTTCTCCAGACCCCAAGACAGCGACCTTAATAGTCGAAGCATCTTTGGTTCCGCTTTTAGATAAGTAACCAATAGCCTGGAAAGATACCGTCACATCGGTAGCCTTCTTTAATTTAAACAATTTAGGTGACTCTGTATCACCAAAATAATTGGTCTTACCAAACTTTATATATCCCTGACCGCCGAACAAAGTGCCTTCATCAAATGTCGTCCATCCCGCAGCCTTCTCTTCATCAGTCCACACACTGTATTTCTGCTCAGGGAAGTTATAGTAGTAGTCCACTTTGCCTTCTTTCAACCAACTGAAATCATCAGAGAAGATCAGCGATTGGTCCTTCTGGGTGATATTGACCTTAGCCATGACATTTGCCTGTTTACCTGTGCCGCTCATCGTCAGCACCGCCGTACGCTCGTCTCCCTCATTCGGATCAATCGTCAGAAACACCGAGTCGTTTGTGACACGAGTAATGTGTGCCCAGCTTGCATCAGTAGACAAACTCGGTGACCAGTCAATGTTCGCGGTAACTTCAAGAGCGATTTGGGCGCCTTCTGGAACAACCGTGAAGTCTGTCGGCTTTGCTGTGATAGAGGGCACACTGGGTGCCTGAAGGATATCGATCGAGTTAACGACTTTGTTACCTACGGTAAAGCTAATCTTTCCCTCCCGTTCCTTGAATGTGTTATTTGGATCCACCCAGTATTCGATGTGGCCGTCGTCCACGCCTTCATCAATATAGAAGTGTAACCAGGCCGTATCGGCAATGTTCTCAAGTGCCACTTTCCAAGAGGAGTTCGAACGGACATAGACTGTTTTACGTTTGCTCTGCGAAAAACCTTTCTGACTCACATTGATGACACCGCTGACATCATCAAAATTGAGATACGGATCGCCACTATCCACATTTTCGCCTTTACATGCGGTGAAAAACACCGTTATATTGACAATGGCAAGACCTATCAGTATGATATTTTTGATTTTCATGTCTTTTTGTTTTTGTATTTTAACAGTTGTTTCTTCAGCCTGGACTATTTCCCTACAGCCTGCCTGCTCCACCACACTGGTAGCTTCATGTCGTTGACACCTCCCATGCGCTGCAATGCTTGCTGTACATGCTCGGAATTAGTGGCTACTGTTACATTTGAATAAGCCATACGCGTTGGCAGTACATGGTCGTTGGGATCAGTGCCTGCACCGATAACGAGCTTTGGATAACCTGTGCGCCGATAGTCACACCAGCTCTCAAAGCCCACCCAGAAAGTAGCGATGTACTTCTGATTGAGGATTAAGGCAAGATGGTCAGAACTCTGTTCCCAAGATGCCAATGGTGAGTTGAGGAAATGATTGATCGTATCTTGTGGAACATAATATTTTATTGTATCGGCACCCAGGACACTGCTCTCACCATATGCCGCCCATTTCTTGATGCTTGAGGTCACGGCCTGCTCATAGCGATTGCGCGCTTCTGCCTCTC
>CALJCU010000648.1 GCA_938023885.1 uncultured Prevotella sp.
AGAACCGGATTTCATGACACCTGATTTCATTAAAGAGGCAGGCAAGAAAGCTATTGACGATAACTACTCTAAATACTCTCCTGTTCCGGGTTACATGGACCTCAGAGAAGCTGTTGCCGAGAAGCTATCCAAAGAGAACCGCCTGACCTATACCCCGCAGGAGACCATCGTCGGTACGGGTGGAAAGCAAGGTGTCTGCAATGCCATCCTTGCTCTGATCAACCCAGGCGATGAGGTTATTATTCCGGCTCCTTACTGGGTGAGCTATCCGCAGATGGTGAAGCTCGCCGGTGGAATACCTGTGGCACTCCGCACTCCTTTGGAGAGCGACTTCAAACTTACGCCCAAACAACTCGAGGCCGCTGTCACGCCGAAGACAAAGATGCTCATTCTTTGTTCACCCAGCAACCCTACCGGCAGCGTCTATACGCAGGAGGAGCTGGATGCCCTGGCAGAGGTCGTAAAGAAGCACGAAGGCATCTATGTACTGTCTGATGAGATTTACGAGCATATCAACTACGTCGGATTCTCAGCAAGTATCGCCGCTGCTCCCGGCATGAAAGAGCGCACCATCATCTGCAACGGTGTCAGTAAGGCCTACGCTATGACAGGATGGCGTCTCGGATGGGTTGCTGCACCTGAGTGGATCATCAAGGGTATGAACAAGCTTCAGGGACAGTACACCAGTGGCACCAACGATGTGGCTCAGCGCGCTGCACTCGCTGCTTACAAAGGTGACCAGCAGTGTGTCGAAGATATGCGCAAGGCCTTTGAGCGCCGCCGGGACCTTATCGTGAGACTGGCAAAGGAAATTCCGGGACTGGAGATCAACATACCCCAAGGTGCCTTCTACCTCTTCCCCCACTGCAAAAAACTGTTCGGAAAGAGCTACAGGCAGTATACAATCAACACTTCAACCGACTTTGCCCTCTATCTGCTTCAGGAAGCTCACGTAGCCACCGTAGCAGGCGATGCATTCGGTGAGCCCGACGGATTCCGTATGAGCTACGCCACAAGTGATGACAACATCCATGAGGCCCTCAAGCGCATCAAAGAAGCATGCGGAAAGCTTAAATAAGATCTTGAGAAGATATCATGCAAGGATTAGACAACAACTTTATGAAAAAGAGTGTTAAATAACCGACAACACGATTATTCTATATCAAAAAGTTACTATCTTTGCGTGGCATTATAGATAGAGAGAAACAGAGAAACAATAATTCAATCAATAAATTTACAACCTGAGCCTGTATTGAGACATCCAGCGCAGAGATGCACTCGTCTGCAATGATGAGCCTTGGATTCATCATGAGCGCCCGCG
>CALJCU010000649.1 GCA_938023885.1 uncultured Prevotella sp.
TCTAAAATACTAATTATCAGCGATTTTTGGACTTTTTCTTTTCCGATGCTTTCCTATGTTTGACTTTTTCTATTTACCGATGCAGAAATTGGAGAAGATATTATCGAGGGTCTCTTGGGGCGTAATCCGATCTTGACCCGTGATGTCGGCAAGGTCATCGATGACGAGGCGGAGGTCCTCGGCGAGGAGGTCGGAAGAGAGATCGGTGGTGAGGCCCGTGATGACACGCCGGAGGTCGTCGTGAGCGCGCATGAGATCAGCATGATGACGGGCATTAGTCACGATGACGTCTTCTGACGACAGTTCTTGAAGGTCGAGACTGCTGATGATTGATTTTTCGAGGGCTGATATTCCTCTTCCCTCTTTGGCACTGATCTCCATGCAGGGGATGGACGAAGGCAGAACGGGGGCGTCATGGGGCAGATCGGATTTGTTGAACACGGCAAAGAGGTGCTTGCCGGCAGACAAGGCCTGCATGCGCTTTATGTCTTCATCTGACGGCTGACTATCCATGACCCACAAGACGACATAAGCTTTCCCGGCAGCGTTCAGAGCCCGTTCAATGCCGATATTCTCAATCTTGTCTGTCGTCTTTCTTAGTCCTGCCGTATCGATGAAACGGAAGAGGACACCATCGATGGTCGTCGTGTCCTCAATAGTGTCACGGGTCGTACCGTCGATATCTGAGATGATGGCACGCTCCTCACCGAGCAGGGCATTGAGCAGTGTCGACTTGCCCACATTGGTCTTACCCACGATAGCCACGGGGATACCCGCCTTCAATACTTTTCCTGCCTGAAAGCTTTCCGCAAGGGAGACGATACGGCTGTCAATCTCTCCTGCAAGGGCATTGAGCCCGGAACGGTCGGCAAACTCAAGATCCTCATGGTCGGAGAAGTCGAGTTCCAGTTCGAGCAGTGATGTCATCTTCAGCAGCCGCTCGCGCAATGTAGCGAGTTCCTTGCTGAACCCGCCCTTGAGCTGGCTCATGGCAAGTCTGTGCTGTGCCGCATTGGCTGAGGCAATGAGGTCGGCGACGGCTTCAGCCTGCGAGAGGTCCATCTTGCCATTGAGGAACGCGCGCTTCGTATACTCACCCGGCTCGGCCTGACGTGTGCCATGGGCCTGAAGAAGCATGAGGATACGCTGGATGATATATCGCGATCCGTGACAGGAGATCTCCACACTGTCCTCACCGGTGTAACTGTGTGGGGCACGGTAGACAGAGACGACGATGTCGTCGATGGTCTCACCCTCATCGTCTTTGATGTCACCATGATGGAACGTGCCGCCTTGGGCCGTTGACAGGTCACCGGAGAAGAGACTCTGGATGATTGGCACGGACTGCTCTCCACTTACACGAATGACGGCGATGGCACCGCCTGCAGGAGTAGCGAGGGCTGAGATAGTATCGGCATGAAGTATGGACATGGGAAGAATATTTGAGTGCAAAGTTATAAATATTTTGGGGGAAAAGCAAAACAAGCCCCCTCTACGACCCTCCCCCGTGGGGAGGAGGCGACTTATAGCGGCGCAGATGGCAGTCACTATGGACTGCTTACACAACAAACATCAGAGGTGGGCCTTTCTCCTCCCTGAAGGAGAAAGGCTATTAGGGGCGGGGTCTGTGGGGCCGGGCTTCATCGCTTTGATGTTCCTCACAAGCCCCTCGTATTTGGCACGCTTGACGGCAGATCCCTTGAAGAGTCGGCGATAGCCCTCAACGGACAAGTTGTCCCATTTTTGTCGCGTCATCTCCAGGAGCTCCTCGCACGGCTGCAGCTCGGGGGTAGTACACGGTATAGCGAAACGGTTCCACGGACAGGTGCGCTGACAACGGTCACAGCCATAGAACGTATCACCCATAGCGGCCTTCGCCTCCTCCGACAGTGGCCCGCGGTTCTCGATCGTCTGATAGGAGAGGCAACGCTCCGCCGAGAAATCCGTTATCTCTCCGTAGCCTTCCACTTGTTTCACCGGTAAGCTGAGGGCATGGGCAGGGCAGGCATCGATACACCGGTGACATGTGCCGCACCGGTTTGGCAGCGGCTTGTCAGGCTCAAGCTCCTCCGTAATGAACAGTTCGCCAAGGAAGAACTCACTGCCGGCATGTGGGAGGATGAGCATCTGGTTCTTGCCGATCCAGCCCAGTCCCGCCTGCACGGCCCAGTAACGCTCCAGCACGGGCGCTGTGTCGACAAAGGCACGATACTCCCTGATACCCACACGGGCAGCCAATTGCCGCAGTCTGGTTTTCACGATGTCGTGATAGTCCTTTCCGAGAGCATAGTCGGCAATCTGTGGTTCACCCTCAGGCAGCCGACGTACCGGATAATAGTTGAGTGCCACCACGACGATGGTCCTCACACCGGGCATGAGGAGTCGCGGGTCGAATCGTTTGTCGAGATAGTTCTCGAGATAGTGCATGTCTGCGTTGCCGCCTTTAGCGATCCATCCGGTGTAATGGGCACGCATGGCATCGGTCACGGGGCAGGCACGAGCGAAGCCACAAGCAGCAAAGCCGAGGTCTTGGGCCTCGGCCAGTATAGAGTCACGCAATGTTGATTCTGACATATCATTCAAACGTCTTGAACTCATATCCCTGCTCCCTCAGCCATCGGAGGCTCTCAGGCAACGCCGTCTTGAGTTTGTCGATGGCCTTCAGCGAATCGTGGAACGTGATGATGGAGCCATTACGGGCGTAACGCTTAACGTTGTTGACGATGCCCTGTGCCGTCATCCATTTAGAATAGTCACGCGTGACGAGGTCCCACATGATGATTTTATAGTAACGGTTTACCCACCAGTAGACATCGGCTTTCATCCATCCGTGAGGCGGGCGGAAGAGGTGTGCCCTGATGAGCTCGTTGGCCATCGACACATCCTGCCCGTAGGTGATAGCCATGTGCTTCAGGCTCCCGAGATGGTGGAACGTGTGGTTCCCCACCTGGTGTCCTTCGTCCACGATACGGTTGTAGAGGTCGTGATAGCGCAGCACGTTCTCGCCCACCATGAAGAAAGTGGCCTTGACGCCAAACTCCCTCAGGGTATCGAGGATGAACGGTGTCGACTCAGGGATGGGCCCGTCATCGAAGGTGAGGTATACGGAGTGGTCGTGCCGGTCCATCCGCCATACGGCTTTCGGATAGATCCAGCGCAGCCACATTGCCGGTTGCTCAATAATCATGATTGGAGACTATTGTCCTTATTGTTGAACCTGGCCACCCTGTCCGATATAACGCTGATAGAAGTGCTGCATCTCCGCAGCCTGCCTGGCAGCGAGCCTCGCGTTGACTAACTTCGCTACCTTAACGGTCTGGTCCATGATAGAGAACTGTACCATGATATCGTTGGCCGACTGCTGGAAACGGATGCCCTGGAGACCGAGGTAATACTCGACATACTCCTTGGCATTCCCGTAGACAGCATTGATGCACTTCGTCGCATTGGCCTTGTCACCGATGAGGGCGTAGGCCTTGGCAAGATCGTCACCGCCCGACATGTAGTTCATCGGCACATTGTAGGTCGGAATCTCCTTCTCAGCCTTAGCCAGCACTTTCCTTGCAAGGTCCTTATGTCCCTCTGCGACAAGATGCAGGGCGAGCGTAGCGAAGAGGCGGCGGTGCGTGTAGCACATACGCATGACAGTCTCGTCGATATACAGTCCCGGCGCAGACAGACCACCGTAACGGAAGCGTTCCATCATATTGCGGTACGTCTTCATCGTATCGAAGTTCCTAGCGCCTGGCACATTCGTTGTGAACGGTGTGATACGGTTCGCCAGACCCTCCTGGACAAAGTTGTCACCGAGGTTCATGAAGTTTTCCTCACCCACGGTGGTGGCGACGTAGAGCGGACGTGTCCAATTGCACTGAGCGATCATCTCGAGCATCATAAGGTCGTTCTTATAGAGTGCGTTCTTACCCTTGAGGGAGATGACCATACGGCCCGGGATAGAGTCGGCAGCCATCATCATGCCACTCTTGCGCACGGCGTTCCTGTCGACGGTGACATAGACCGTATCGGTCGGGATGACATGGAAGTCGGAACTCTTCGAGCGAACCCAGTACTTCAGGACATTCTTC
>CALJCU010000650.1 GCA_938023885.1 uncultured Prevotella sp.
AGCTTATCCTTGGTATGAATGCGGTCCTGACCCGAATACAGGCTGAGCGAAAGTCGCGACCTTTCGCTGAAAATGTTGGTCAGCTTAGCGTTGAAATCGTGGAAGAAATAGTTCAAGGTGATGTCGTCTTCGTCCGCAGCGTTCTTCCGGTTATATATGGCAAAGAAAGGGCGTGTGAGCAAATCGAGCCAGCTCCGGCGCAGACCGATGTTATAAGATGTACGTCCCTTGCGGATGGGGCCTTCGGACTGCACGCTGCCGTCAAGCAGACCGATGCGGTAACTGCCGTGAAAATGGTTGAAGTCGCCGTCGCGCGTGCGCACGTCAATCACCGACGACAAGCGGCCGCCATAGCGTGCAGGGAAGCCGCTTTTATAGAAATCGACGTTCTTCACCATATCAGAGTTGAACGAAGAAAACAGTCCGAGCGAGTGGTTTACCTGATAAAGCGGTGTTCCGTCAATCAGGAAGAGGTTCTCATCGTTGTTGCCGCCATGCACATAGAGACCGCTGGCGAGCTCCATGCCTTCCTCTACACCACTCATACGCTGAAGCGTCTTGACGACATCGGGAGAGGAGAGGAGCGAGAATTCCGTCTTGATGTCGTCGCGAGAGAGCGAGCGCTTGCCCGTCTGCGTGTTGATAAGCGGTGAGTTGAGGTCAGCCGTCACCACCACCTCATTGAGGTTATGGCTCTTGTCTTCCGGGAGCGTGATATCCTTGTGCTCATCGGCGTTGAGGCTGATGGTCTCATGCTTGTCGTTAAAGCCGATATAGCTTATCCTGAGCTCATGCCTGCCTTCGGGCAGGGTCAATGAAAAAAAACCGTATGCGTTCGTCATGGCTCCCTGGTGGGTGGTGAGGTCGTAGACAGTGGCGTTGATGAGCGTCTCCCCGTTCTCGTCTTTCACATAGCCGCTGATGGTATGTCGCCGGGTCTTCGTGGAAGGGACGCCGGCAGGTTGGGGAGCCGGACGGCTCTCCTGTGGCTTCGTACTCTTGGCCTTGGCGGCTTTGAGCAGCACGTAGCTGCCTTTCAGCTGATAACTGATGCCGGTGCCCTGGAAGAGTGCGTTGAGAGCTTTCCTGAGGCTGAGTTTGTCGGGATCTGTGCCTTTATAAGGGATGTCTGTCTTGAGAGAGGCGTCGTAGACGAAGCTCACCTTGCGTGTTTGTTGTAGGTGGAGCATTTCGTCCTTGATGGTTCGCCCTTGAGCCTCAGCCACCAGCGTGAAGGCAGCGAAAGCTGTGAGGAGCAGGAGCGGTTTTCTTCTGAATTTCATCTTTTTTATCTTGTCTTTTCACCCCTATGACGCGGAAGCGGCATAATCTCCCCATTCAATTCTCAAAAAAATTATATTACCATCAATACAAACTGCAGGCCCTTGCTGTTTCGCAGTTTCTTCAAGGCTTTGCTTATCTGGTGCTCTACGGTCTTAACGGAGATATCCAACTCCTCCGCTATCTCGTTGTAGGTCATGCCGTCCCGCTTTGCCATTAGGAAGACCTCACGGCAACGGCCGGGAAGCGCGTTGATGACCTCCCATACCTTTGCTTCTTGTTCAGAGCGGCTAACGGCTTCCTCATCACTGATGACACCCTCGATGTCGGAGGGATCGATGTCTGTCATTTCGGGGAGCTGGCGGCGGAGCGTATCGATGCACGCATTGCGCACGGCGGTATAGAGGAAAGCACGCTTTTTGGTGACATCACGTTGATCACGTTGCCAGAGCTTCACGAAACAGTCCTGCACGATGTCCTCACTTGCCACAATATCGCCATTGAGGTAATGGGCGGCATAGAGGCACAGCGGACGATAATATTGTTTGAAAAGGGCATCGATAAGCATGGTGCGAAGGTACATAAAAAAGTCCAAAAGCTCAGTCATTACATATATTTTGTCATTTGACCGGACTTCTGAACTTTCTAACTCCTAACTTCCTTTACAGCTTCTTGAACTCAGCGTAGATCTTATCGGCGGTAGCTTTCATCTCATCGTCGGCGATCTTGACGTGCTTGCGGAAGTCGACATCGGCCTCAGAGTCGATAGGGATGAGGTGGATGTGAGCATGGTTCACTTCGAGCCCGAGCACCACCTGAGCCACTTTCTTGCAGGGGAAAGCCTTGCGCAGGGCAATGGCCACCTTCTTGGCAAAGACCTCAAATGCGGCGATCTCTTTATCGCTCATGTCGAAAATGTAGTCGATCTCCTTACGGGGCACAACGAGCGTATGGCCCTGTTTCACGGGGTTGATGTCGAGGAAGGCATAGAACTTGTCGTCCTCGGCGCACTTATAGCTGGGAATCTCTCCTGCAGCTATCTTACTGAAAATCGTTGCCATGGTATTGTTCTTCTGTTTATAAGTGAATAGTATTATTCGCTGATGCTGATCTCGTCGATGCGTACGCACAGTGTGCCGCGCGGGATCTTGATATCCACTTCGTCGCCTACTTTCTTGTTGAGCAGGCCCTGAGCGATAGGGGTCTTGATGGAGATCTTGCCCTGCTTGAGGTTAGCCTCACTCTCGGAGACGATGGTGTAAGTCATCGTCTTCTTGTTCTGCAGGTTGGTGATCTTCACTTTAGACATGATCTGCACCTCGTCGGTCTTCAGACGGCTGGGGTCAACGATCTTAGCCTGCGCTATCGTCAGCTTCAGCTCATTGATCTTAGCCTCGAGATGCGCCTGAGCTTCCTTGGCTGCATCATATTCTGAGTTCTCACTTAAGTCTCCCTTGTCGGCTGCCTCGGCAATGGCCGCAGAAGCCTTGGGGCGCTCCACAGATTCGAGTCTGCGAACTTCAGCCACGAGCTTGTCGTAGCCTTCTTGTGACATGTATGCCATAATAAAACAGTATTAAATAACAGTTAATATGTTAACGTTTCTCTAAAGGACAGACTAAACGAAAAAGAATTCCGACATCCTCCTGGAATGTCGGAATTCCCTTCCTGAATTTGCTGTTTATCCTTTTTGTTGTGCAAAGTTAACTCTTTCTTTTGAGATGGACAAATTTTTTAGCAGATATTTTTTCTGAAATTCACCTTACCATAAAATACAGGGGCTGATGGCGGGTGCCTTCCTTGACAAGGCGACCTTCAGCCACAAAGGCATCTAGCCACTTTTCTGCTGTATAATACGATAGGGCAAACTGCTCACGCAGGATGCGGACCGTGACATAATGATTCGTAGAAAGATAACCGGCAACCTTCCCCCATAGTTCCTTTTCCGTATAGATAACGGACCGTGAGGACATTGTGCTCCTGTGAAATGTGACGTTGCGACGGACAGCAGTGAGCAGCTCCCGTTCGGGAAGAAAGTTTATGCCACGAAGAAAAATGTTCTTGCCTGTAATCTTTTTTTCCTCCTCTTCATTGATACATGAACTGGCGGAGAGGGAGAGATACCCGATACCATTGAGATGGAAACGACGGCCCTCGATAAGGCTCTGCTCAATGATATGGCGAAGTTCCGTCAACACGGCCCGCACATCAGCCCGCGTCAGTGTCGTTGCCTGCTCTATCCAATCCTCTATTTGATTGTTACTGGGTGAAGGTTGTAGGTCCAAAGAGACAAACGGTTGTTTGCCACCCATGCCTTTGGCATTGTCGATTGTTCTGATTTCGTAATTGATTTCCATATTATCGGTTGTTTTCTGCAAAGTTAATCAATACCTTCTTTTTTTATAA
>CALJCU010000651.1 GCA_938023885.1 uncultured Prevotella sp.
TGAAACAAAAGGTGCTTCGTGTTGGTACTTTATTTACGAAGGAGGTGGCAGAAAAGCTATAGGGAAATGTGATCACATGAGCAATGGCACATTTGTTGAAAACAGATGTGTCAACTGGACAAGTTCCAGAGTGGAGTGTAAATGATATGTCTTTACAGAAGTCAATGCGCAAAAGATGCTAACATTTTGTTCAGTATTATGTTAAAATATCTTTTTTATAGAGTATTTCCTGCACTCATTGCGATTGCAATGATTCCGCAATCTGTTGTGGCAAAAGAGCATGTTCATAGTATCGAGGGAATGATTGTTGACAATCTAACGGGACAGGGATTAGACAGTGCAATTGTCTTTCTTATGACAGAGGATAGTGTGGTGGTTGACTCCGTTAATACATTCTTGATAGAAGGTTCTTTTGGTCAGGTATCTTATTATAGGTTGAGGACGAATAGAAAAGGCAAGTTTGTCGTACATATCAAGAAAAACGGTTATTGGGACGCTTACTCACTCTGTGAGGTTAAAAGCAATCGCCAGTCGCAGATATTCAATAAGGAGATAAGACTTATAAAAAGGATGTCTACTCAGAACTTGCCAGAGGTGACAGTCCAAGCCACCAAACTGAAAATGGTACTTAATGGCGATACTATCATCTACAATGCTGATGCTTTCAATCTTCCTGAAGGCAGCATGCTTGATGCGCTTGTCAGCCGGCTCCCCGGTGCCACACTGACACGTGACGGTCAGATCTTCGTAAAGGGTAAGAAAGTAGAGAGTCTACTAGTCAACGGTCGTGGCTTCTTCTCAGGCAACCCCGAAGTAGCGTTGCAGAATCTGCCGGCATACATCGTCAGCAAGATAAAGGTGTATAACCGGTCGGGTATGGCTTCCCAGATAACAGGCAGAGACATGGGAGACAAACAGATTGTCATGGATGTGAAGTTGAAACGCGAATATGCAAAGAACTATATCGGCAATCTCGAAGGTGGCATAGGAACCAAAGACCGCTATCTCGCCAGAGGGCTGGGTATGAAATTCTCCGACAAGGAACAAGCGGTAGGCTTCTTCAACATCAACAATGTCAACAACAATGACCATGGCAGAATCGGCGGTAACTGGGAAGCAATGGATGTCGCAGACGGACTCATCGCTACAAAAACGGCAGGCTTCTCTTATCAGAATTATCTCGACGGACAGTTCAAACAACTTACCGGCGAACTGTTCTATACACATACAGGTATTGATAACTGGGCGAAGAGTTCCGCACAGACATTCTTGCCGACGGGTGACTCTTATCTGACGAATGTGTCGAAGAGCACGAACAGCAGTGATCTGCTGAAAGGAAACTTCATCTTAGACACGGCCATAAAGAACATAGGTGTCAAGAACCAGTTGGATATATCTTATACCAACACGAAAGGCTTCGGCAATAACATATCGGAGACGAGCGATTCCTCCTCAGTGTTCAACCGTATGCTGATGGACAACAGTATCGAGTCGCATGACTTCAACTTTAATTTGTCGTCTGACTACAGCTACTACATTCTGAAAATGGACATCCTGACGTGGGGATTCAATATAGGGTATGACAACTTCTCACAGAGGCAATTTTCTCTCAACGACGTTACCTTCCTGAATGATGCTACACCGAGGGATTATCGTAACAACTACCTTGAATCACCAAACCATAACTTCAAACTTGAAGCGAACTTAGGATATGAGTACTCGCTAAACCCAGCCACTCTGTCATTGGGCTATTACTACACCTACGCTTACAACAAGGCAGAGAACATGCTCTATCGTCTTGATAAGCTCAGCGGCAGAGACAGCTCACGTTTCGACATGCTGCCATCGGCAGTCGATGCTCTTGCAAGTGTACTCGACAAGACCAACAGCTACACCTTCCATGAGTACACCAATGAGCATAGGGTGGTACCTTCTTACCATAATATAGACCACATGAATGGTTCAGGTCTTATCATCTCTCTTCCAGTACGATTTGTCAATAGTAATCTTTATTATGAACGTATGGGACGTCATGATGTCTTCAAGAACAGAGTGTTCGTAGAACCCTACCTTTCCGTTTGGAAGCGTAACTATTTCGAATGGCAGCTGAATGCAGGCATGAGCTCTTCCCTACCTGATATGACGTCAATGGTTGAATATCGTGATGACTCCGATCCATTAAATATTCGTTTGGGCAACAGTAACCTGAAAGATATTCACCGCTATGACGCGTCACTTTCCCTGCGACGTAATGGTGAACGACAGAAGAGCCTCGATGCTACCATTGGCTATCATCAGACCGATAATGCTGTAGCTTATGTGCTCAACTTTGACAAGCTGACGGGTATATCTACGACAAAGCCGGTCAGTGTCAATGGCAACTGGAATGCAGGATTGGAAACAGGTTACAGTCTGGCACTGGATAGTGCTCAGCTATGGAACTTCTCCAACCGACTGAATGTCAGGTACAACCATAATGTGGATATGGCAGCCGTCTCTGGCAGTTCTTCGAATATGCGCAGTATCGTACATAACTGGCAGGCGGGTGACA
>CALJCU010000652.1 GCA_938023885.1 uncultured Prevotella sp.
CATTTAATCATAAAGGCGACAAGATGCAAGATAATTTAGTGATTGTAGAGAGTCCTGCCAAGGCTAAGACCATTGAGAAGTTCCTTGGCAGGGATTACAAGGTGATGTCCAGCTACGGCCACATCCGTGACTTGAAAAGAAAAGAACTCAGCGTAGACGAGAAAACGCTTAATCCTGACTACGAGATACCGGAAGATAAGAGGAAGGTTGTGGCGGACCTGAAAAAGAACGCCAAGGTAGCCAAAAAGGTATGGCTCGCATCCGATGAGGACCGTGAGGGAGAGGCTATCAGCTGGCATCTGTGTGAGGTGCTGGGTCTTGACGAGCAGAAAACCTCGCGCATCGTTTTCCATGAAATCACCAGGCCCGCTATCCTGCAGGCTATAGAGCATCCACGCCATTTGGATATGAACCTTGTCAACGCACAGCAGGCCCGCCGTGTGCTTGACCGTATCGTGGGTTTCAAGCTCTCACCGGTGCTGTGGCGTAAGGTCAAGCCGGCACTGTCTGCCGGACGTGTGCAGAGCGTTGCCGTGAAGCTCATCGTGGAGCGGGAACGTGAGATACAGAAGTTCCAGAGTGATCCGTTCTATCGTGTGAACGCCATCTTCACCCTTGCTGACGGCAGTGAGGTGAAGGCTGAGCTTGACACACGTTTCAAGAATCATGATGAGGCCATGACGTTCCTGGAGCAGTGCAAGAGCGCAGTGTTCACTGTCAGTGACATCACGAAGAGGCCGCTGAAGCGTATGCCCGCGCCCCCGTTCACCACCTCCACCCTCCAGCAGGAGGCGGCCCGCAAGCTCGGGTTCACCGTGTCACAAACGATGATGGTCGCTCAACGTCTCTATGAGAGCGGACGCATCACCTACATGCGTACCGACAGTGTGCACCTCTCAACGCTCGCCCTCAATGCCTGCAAGGAGGAGATCACGAAAGAATATGGCGCAGCGTATAGTCATCCCCGCGAGTTCCAGACCAAGTCGAAAGGCGCACAGGAGGCCCATGAGGCTATCCGCCCGACCTTCGCCGACACAGACAAGGGCGAGTGGAGCAGTCAGGAGCGCCGCCTCTACGACCTCATCTGGAAGCGCACCATCGCTTCGCAGATGACAGAGGCCAGGATAGAGAAGACCACGGCAATGATCAACATGGACAACTGCTCCGAGCATTTTGTGGCCAATGGAGAAGCAGTCGTGTTCGATGGCTTCCTGAAAGTGTATCGTGAGTCAACCGACGATGAGAATGATAATAATAATAGACAAGAGAATGCCAATATCCTTCCGGCTTTTAATGTAGGCGACCATCTTAACCGTAAGACGATCAGTGCTACGGAGCGATTCACACTGGCACCGGCCCGTTACAATGAGGCCGGTCTTGTGCATAAGCTGGAAGAACTCGGTATCGGCCGTCCTTCCACCTATGCCCCGACAATTTCCACCATTCAGCAGCGCGAATATGTCGTCCGGGGAGACAAACCCGGCAAGGAGCGTCCTTATACCATTGATACACTGAAAGAAGGCACAGTGTCGCAGGAGAAGAAAGTGGAGTTTGTCGGCTCAGAGCATGGCAAACTGATACCTACGGATATCGGTATTGTGGTCAATGACTTCCTTCAGAAGAACTTCCCTGAGATTATGGACTATAACTTCACCGCTAAGGTCGAAGGTCAGTTCGATAACATTGCTGAGGGTAAGGAAAACTGGAAAGACATGCTCCGGAAGTTCGACGACAAGTTTGAGCCTCAGGTCGAGGATGTCATCAATCAGCGCTCCGAACACAAGGCCGGTGAGCGCCAGATAGGTGTGGATCCGAAGAGTGGACGTCCGGTGTTCGTGAAGATTGGCCGCTACGGTCCCGTTGTGCAGATTGGCTCAGCCGGTGAGAAAGAAAAGCCACAATTCGTTCAGATGCCAAAGGACAAGAGCATTGAGACCATCACGCTTGATGAGGCTCTCGAACTCTTCAAGCTCCCGCGTAAGGTGGGTAAGTATGAAGGTACCGATGTGACGATTGGTGCAGGCCGCTTTGGTCCTTACGTGCTGCATAATAAGAAATATGTGTCTATCCCCAAGGGTGAGGACCCGGTGACCATAACCTTGGAGCGTGCCATTGAACTCATTGAGGCGAAACGCAAAGCAGAGAAGGAACGCCATATCAGGACCTTCGTGGAGAATGATAAGCTCGAACTGCTCAAGGGCCGTTTTGGCCCTTACATCGCCTGTGATGGCA
>CALJCU010000653.1 GCA_938023885.1 uncultured Prevotella sp.
AATAACGAAGATTGACGGGAATGGCAATCTGCTTCTGGTCGAGAGAGATCTCCGTCCCCTTGCTTGCCGTGCTCTCCTCGGTCACCTTGGCGGAACGCTGATCGTAGACGGCGGAGGCATCCACCACCAGACCGATCACAGGCAGCGAGAACTTCATGGTGGGACCTATGTAGAAACCCGCGCGGTTGCTCTCGTCAAAGACGCTCTTGTTGAACTTCAGACTTGTTACATCGACACCGCCTCTGACACCGAACTTCACCTGAGCAGATGCCGGTGCGGCAAAGAGGATGGCTACAGCCATCACAAGAATAACATACTTTTTTTTCATCGTAAATCCAAATTAAACAATCTTTTTACATCCGAAATATATCCTTGAAATCGTATTAATGACGCTGTCTTCTCACGGTGACCCTTGCAGCGCCGGACGCTGATATCGTCTGTGACGCACGGGTATGGCTCGCCTTCACACGCTCTGTCCTGGCAGAGGCACGGCGCACGCGCGGCGTCTTTTTCGAGGAGCGCGATGCCGTCGGCGCGAGCCTGGCAATGGAGTCGAGCGAGTCCTTCTTGGCAGGGTCACCCCATATCCGCGACTCAAAGGCCGCAATCTCCTTATCGATGCGCTGTTGCTCTTTGGAGAGCTTGACGGAGTCGCCGCCAACCTCCTGAGCCAGGGTCTTGCCGAGCAGGTTATTGGTTTTATAGATCTTGCCCTTGTAGAGATTGGTCCCAAAATAGTCGGCCAGGCTCATCATGGCGGCATTGTTGATATTGCTCGTCATCACCATCTGCTTGGCAAGGAATGGAACCAAATCACTGTAACGAACCCAGAAGAGCGGATACCTCGTAGCCCCATCACCAAAGTCATCATCACGATACATCACAGGACAGAGCGCGGTGACCTGACGGTGGAACGTCGCCGTGTTCTGGTCATAATAACTGCTTTCTTTAATAAAATAAGCCTTTACCTCTGCTGACGGGATATCACTGTCGTCAATATGTACGCCTTTGTCTGTCTTCTCATAAAAGATATGATAGTCATCGAGGAACTTCTTGGGGATTAACCGCAGAGACTCGTCAAACTTCTCACTGCCGCTGTTGACATCATAACTGTATGCCGCTATGCCTCCATGGTTGGGACCAGCCATGATAAGTTTGAAGAGCAATGTGAAAAGATTGACATGTGTGCCATCCGGCTCCACGGGATAATAGAGCGCCGCATTGGCATCGTTGGTCAGGTCAAGCTCCCGATAGACGTCACGACGCCAGATGACATCACCGCTCATCGGCTCATCCGTTGGAAAGTCGATCTGTTGTCGCAGCGTCATATTGTTGCTGTTCGACCGCGCCTTCTGCTGTGCCTGCCGGCGTACCTTGGGCTGTGCCATCAGGCTCACCGCGCACAGGCCTGTAAATACCAATAATATAAATATCCTCTTCATTGGAGTATCATTGAAATCATTAAAATTTACACTTACCTCACTTTCACTTCCATGGCTCCCGGCAACGTGCGCGCCACACCGTCGGGACCGATGGCATGGACCTCGGTAATGTAGAACCGGCGGCCGCGACTCAGACGACGGAACTGGTCACGCATGCGGTCGGTGAACTGATCGTCCTGTGAGGCTATCTGTACAGCGTTGCCCATGTTGTCGAAGAACACGGCAGAAAAGCCTGTCACACGGAACTGTATGTCGAGGATGCCATCGTCGATGGCTGCATTGAGATGACCAGCTCCCATAAGGCTGGCTTTTGATAAGTTACCGCCTTTAAAACGGTCATCACCCACGGCAATGTAAGGAGTAGGATTAGGCAATTTGCGCACGCGGAACACAAAGGTTGGGAACGACCGCGTCATCTTGCCGTCGCGCGCACTGACGCGGAACGTGACGTCATGACCGACAGCCGCCGGTATAGCCACGTATCTTCCCGGACCTTTAGAGATGAGACGTCCGCCGGTCATGCTGACGGACACACCGTTCTGCGGAACACCGGGCACGCTGACGCTGATGGGGTTGTCGTATCCGGCATAGAGCATATTCATGAGGTCGGCAGCCACCGTAGTGCCTCCCGGCACGGGGATAACGTTGTATTTCTGAATGAAATTGCGCCTCAATACATCTCCACGGTTGCTACGCATAAGGATGTAACCGCCGAACTGATGCTCGCCTACTCCACCGGCAGTGAAACTATACTGACCGTTGCGTGTGATGATACGGGAACCATTGACATAAATCTCCGGCTGACTCGTCGTATCGACAGCAGCCATGACGATATTCGCATTGAAACGCTCACCTGGATAGAGCGTGGTCTTCTCAGGTACGACAAACGCCTCCAACTTATTCACGCGAATATCTTTCAAACCGATGTTGGCCTCGAGAGAGTGAAGAACCTCACCCTCGGCATAGCGCACATCATTCTGCAATTTAGACAGAAGCGTAACGGCAGCAGCCACCGGCATGTTCTCAAACATATACTCCTGCCAGTTCTTGCCAAGGTTATCTTTGCCCCGCGCCACTTTTGTAGAGAGGTTACTCTTGATGATAGCATACTGCCGTGGGTCGGTAATATACCGCAGAATACGGTCCCGGAAACTGTTGATAGCCTTATAGAGTTTCTTGCCCTTGCCAGTCAATGGCGCCAACATTACTGTTCCAGCTGCTTCAACATTATCCGTGTTCTCTATATTTTTCAGATTCCCCCCAGGTCCGTCAGCCTCCTTGACAATGGCAATCTTCAGCGCTTCGGCAAAATTATACAACGAGTCACTCATATTACGCACATCCTGAGCTTGCTCGTACCATTGCCTCACTTTCTCAGGATTGCTTAGCATCTGACGGCGGAAGTCACTCATGATATCTTCGTTCAGCTTTGAGGAATTGGCAGTTGTTCGGTCAAGGCTCTCCTGTACCACGGCAAAACCATGGAGCACCTCTGTCGACACATTGAGTGCCAACATAGCCAGGAGGACGATGTACATAAGGTTGATCATCTTCTGGCGCGGAGTGACCGGTCTCTTCTTAATTGCCATTACTCGTTATCTTTATTAATCATCGCCCTTACTCGTTACCTTTATTTATACTCGCATTAGGCGCTGCCACCCGCATATTGACGGTCATAGCCTCTATCATGCGTGCATAGATATGGTTGAGCTGATCAATCTGTTCCGCCATCTTCCTGGTCTGGGCGTTGATCTCATCAATGGTGCCAATCTGTTTACTTGCACCTTTGAGCTGCATCTCATAGATCTTACTGATGCCAGTGAGCGTACGGTTGAGGTTCTCCATCTCCTCGCTGTCACGTGTGAGACGCGAGCTCTGATCATTGACTTTCTTCAAGGTCTCAACCAGAGTCTTCAACTCTTCAACATAGTTGCCCTGCGCCTCATTCATGGCCTCTGCCTCCTCCTGTGACATCTGAGGGACGTATGCTGGTGTTGGCTGCCGGGTAAACGCAGGTGTTTGAGGAGCAGCGGTAGGTGATTCCGATTCAGCTTTTACAGCTTCCTCTTCACCAATAGAATAGTTTACCTTACCAGTCTCAAGATACTCTTCCGTCAGACGGGTCGGCATCACCCGGCCTTCGGCTGTCTTGTCAAACGGACGGTCGAAAGCGGAGATGAAGAACACGAAGACCTCGGTACCCATACCTATAAACAACATGATATTAGCCCCGGGGAGACGGGTCAACTTGAACAGAGCACCAAGGATGACGACGGAGGCGCCCCAACTATAGGCGTAGTTGAGAAAGGTCTGGCCTGCTACGGTATCCATCCATTTCTGCAGACGGTAGACGAGATTATATTTGCTGTATGTCATAATAAGCCTAAACTTTCTTTGTTGATTTTGTTATCTTCTCTTTTGCTTTCCGCTGACAGAGTTTGCCAACGAACGAACACAACGAAAACCGATGTAACTCCGAGGTTGGTTCTGATATTCCCACGAGCGCCAAGCCGAACGGATCAAACTCTCAGGATCTTTCCACGAGCCACCACGCACGCTCTTTTTCTTTAAGCGATAGGGGTCTTCCTGCGCCGCATTGTATTTCAACTGTGGGTTGATGTCGTTCATAGCATCCACGCCAGCCTCGGTATAGATGGTACTGGTCCACTCCGCCACGTTAC
>CALJCU010000654.1 GCA_938023885.1 uncultured Prevotella sp.
ATAAGTGGATAATCATTTTCGCGAATTTGTGGTATTGTTGTATCGTTGGTTATGTATATTTCAATTAAACAACCATCGTGAGTTTGTTCATAAATACATGATGGATGTTATCTATAATGCGGCAGGAAGTCGTTTGCATCTGCTTATTGTTAACCACAACAAGACGCAATTATAAATTATTGATATGCAATGAATTGTGAAACGTTTATTGTTTATATAAAGAGTACTATCGTTTTTTACTCAAATAGTACTATTGTTTTTTACTTAAATAGTACTATTGTTTTGCTTAAAAAGTACTATCGTCTTACTTAAAAAGTACTATCGTTTTCTTTGGAAACTAATATTGGGCTGAAAGGAAAGTACTATCTATAGAGAGTAAAAATGGTATTATTTGTTTGAGAATATGAAATATTTCTGTTATCTTTGTGACAGAGACTCGGGCGAAAGGTTTTGTGATGTGTGCAGATAACGCCGCCACTGTGTTCTTTTTACAATCAAATTTTTAGTATCATGGATTATTCTTTGAACAAACGAAAAATGAGTGTTGGCCCCTTGAAGGGCAAGGAAGTGTTCGTGGCAAGCCCGGTTTGCCAGAAACAGCGCATTTCGTTCGACAAGCTTTGCGAGCGGATGGCGGAGGACAGTACGGTGGGCGATGCCGACGTGGCTGCCGTGTTCTACAAGTTCCGCAAGGTGCTCAACGAGTATTGCTCGAAGGGTTACATTGTCGACGGCGGTCCGCTCGGGACGTTCCGCCCCACTTTTACTTCGAAGGCTGTGGAGAAAGAAGAGGATTTCAAGCCCGCGGAGTGCATCTCGAAAACGCAGATTCTCTTCACGCCTACGGCCGATTTCCGCCGGCTGAAGAATGTGGAGTTCTTCCGCGTGGCGAAACAGGAGACAGCTAAGGCTAAGAAAAATGGCGGTTCGGGACAGGGGTCGTCCGCGGCTACGCCAAAACCGTAACAGGAAGTTTCCCTCTCCACGCAGGTTTGGGAGAGGGATTTTCTTTTGTCGATTGCAGAAGCGGCATCAATATATCCTCATGCAAATCTTTTCTGTTTCCCTTTCACGGAGCTTATAGAACTTATAGAAGGAGTCCTGCGACAGGTCGCAGTCCACAGCAAGAACTTACGAAGCGTAGCAATGGCACGGGATACAGGAAGTGCAAGGAGTATGCCGGACGGCACGTACGCGGTGGTGTGAGAGGGCGGTAAACACAAAAGCAGGAGGTAAGCACCTGTGATTAGTGTTTATCTCCTGCCCGGTTAAATTTTATCAGTTGTTTATTATCTTGCCTTACTTCACTTCCTCAAAGTCGGCATCCTGGATATTATCGTCCGACTTGTTGTTGTCAGAGTTAGTGTTGGTTGTGTTCTGCTGGGCACCTGCATTGGCTCCCCCTTGGAAGCCCTGGGCACCGGCCTGAGAACCGGCCTGACCGTACATCTGTGCGCTGGCAGCCTGAACAGCCGTATTCAGAGCAGCGGTAGCTGTGTCGATAGCGTTAAGATCCTGCGCCTTGTGGGCATCCTTCAACTGCTGGAGAGCCTGCTCGATAGCCGGTTTCTTGTCAGCCGGGATCTTGTCACCGTTGTCCTTGAGGAAATTCTCGGTAGTGAAGATCATGGAGTCGGCCTGATTAAGCTTGTCTACTTTCTCGCGCTCAGCCTTGTCGGCAGCAGCGTTCTGTTCAGCCTCAGCCTTCATGCGCTTGATCTCGTCGTCGCTCAGACCACTTGAAGCCTCAATGCGAATCTTTTGTTCTTTACCTGTAGCTTTATCCTTCGCGGATACGTTCAGGATACCATTGGCATCGATATCGAAAGTGACCTCAATCTGAGGAACACCGCGACGGGCGGGAGCAATACCCTCGAGGTTGAACTGACCGATACTCTTGTTCTGGGCAGCCATCGGGCGCTCACCCTGCAGCACGTGAATGGTTACGGCAGTCTGATTGTCGACAGCGGTAGAGAATACCTCGCTCTTCTTGCAGGGAATAGTCGTGTTAGCATCGATGAGCTTTGTCATCACGCCGCCCATCGTCTCGATGCCGAGAGTCAGCGGAGTGACGTCCAGCAGGACGATGTCGCCGGCACCCTTCTCGTTGTTCAGGATAGCACCCTGGATAGCTGCACCCACAGCGACGACCTCATCAGGGTTCACACCTTTTGAAGGCTCCTTGCCGAAATAGTTCTTCACCAATGTCTGCACAGCAGGGATACGGCTCGAACCGCCCACAAGGATCACCTCATCGATATCGGATGTTGAGAGCTTGGCATCGCGCACGGCATTCTGGCACGGCACAAGGCACTTCTGAATCAGGTCATGGCACAGCTGCTCAAACTGAGCACGCGTCAACGTCTTTACCAGATGCTTTGGCACACCGCCCTCAGCAGAGATATAAGGAAGGTTAATCTCGGTCGAAGTAGTAGACGAGAGTTCAATCTTCGCTTTTTCGGCAGCCTCCTTCAAGCGCTGCATGGCCATCGGGTCCTTGCGAAGGTCGACGCCCTCATCAGCTTTGAAGCCGTCCGCCAGCCAGTCAATAATCTTCTGGTCGAAGTCATCACCACCCAAGTGTGTGTCACCATTAGTAGCAAGCACTTCGAATACACCGCCACCGAACTCCAGGATAGAGATATCGAATGTACCGCCACCAAGGTCGAATACAGCGATCTTCATGTCCTTGTTGGCCTTGTCCACGCCATAGGCAAGGGCGGCAGCCGTAGGCTCATTGACGATACGACGGACGTTCAGACCGGCGATAGCACCGGCTTCCTTAGTGGCCTGACGCTGAGAGTCGGAGAAGTAAGCCGGCACTGTGATGACAGCATCCGTCACTTCCTGGCCGAGATAATCCTCGGCAGTCTTCTTCATCTTCTGCAGAATCATGGCCGAGATCTCCTGTGGTGTGTAAGGATGTGCGGCACCCTCGATCTGCACCTTAGGATAGCCGTTATCGTTGATGACGGTGTAAGGCACACGCTCTGCCTCCATCCTGCTCTGCTCATAGGTCTCACCCATGAAACGCTTGATGGAATATACGGTATTCTTCGGGTTCGTGATGGCCTGACGTTTTGCAGGATCGCCCACTTTACGCTCACCGTCTTTCATGAAGCCCACTACAGAAGGAGTGGTACGCTTGCCTTCAGAGTTTGCAATCACTACCGGCTCGTTGCCCTCAAATACGGCTACGCAACTGTTGGTAGTACCTAAGTCGATTCCAATAATCTTTCCCATAATAGTATGTATTTTTATTTATTATCGCTGTTAATGTTGCTTGGACTGAATGTAAATGTCCGCACTCACTTGAACAAACGATATGCCAATGACAGAATCGTTGCATACGACTGACACAATGGCACAAATTCAGGACCTGCTATTTACGGATTACTACGGCGCAGTAGGCTGGAAGTGTGACTTTCTGATCTTCCACCATTATCTTCAAAGGTATCACATGCTTGCTGTCCGGCTTACCGCCAAAGCCTTCAACCGCTGTGCCGTCAGCTATTGACAATCCTTTGATACTGACTGTCAGGGCTTGTGGCAGGGCATTGACAAGCTTGACAATGGTCTTGTTCTCAACATCTTTCACAACACTGGCACTGACACGATAGCCCACGGACGCAGGCAGATCAAGAGACGAACTGACATATTTATCGCCGCCATTGTTGCCCCACAGCTTCTGCGTGTAATAGCTTGGCGTGAGCATAGTGATACTGTCACGGTTGAAATAGATCATGTCAGGGTTCCAGTTCTGATGCTCCACATTGCAGAACAGTGGGGCATAGCTTGACATCCTTACCACATCGCCATTGCGCTCAAGGGAGCAGAGGTGCAGCGCCTCCACGAGAGCATTCTCCACCGTGCGGCCTTGCGAGGCCCACTCGCCAAGATAAACCTTCGGGGCCGTGCGGTCGTAGGAGTTGTAGTAATCCTGATTGTGCATGAACCAGCCCGGTGACTCATAGTAGTGCTCGTCCACCATGTCGACTACTTTCTTGTTCTCCTTGGCATATTTCCAGCCTTCGATATAATCCGCCGAAGGATAATGGAACGGGCCCGCGGTGCCACAGATTGTGATATTCGGATACTTGGCCTTCACAGCCTCGGCGATCATCCTGAAACGCTCCTCAAAGACCGTAGAGATGATATCCTCATTGCCTATACCTATATACTTAAGCCTGAACGGAGCCGGATGACCGGCATCGGCACGTAACCTGGCCCATTTGGATGTGGCGGGATCGCCATTGGCCCAGTCAATCATATTAAGAATCTCCTGACAGTAAGCCGGCATGTCCTTCATCGGAATGCCACCCTGTTGTCCGGCATAGCCATCCTTGTCAGCCGCCGAGTTCTGGCACGGCACGCCGGCAGCAAGCACAGGCAGCGGCTCTGCACCGATGTCCTCGCAGAACTGGAAATACTCATAAAATCCCAATCCGCGAGTCTGATGATAGCCCCAGATGTTCTTTGCCGGCTTGCGGTCCTGCCATGGGCCTACGCTCTCATTCCAGTGATAGATGTTGTCCAGACCCTGACCATGACTCATGCAGCCGCCAGGGAAGCGCATGAACTTAGGATGCAGGGCAGCCACAGCCTCAGCAAGGTCCTTACGCAGTCCGTGTCCTCTGAAGGTATCATGTGGGAAGAGACTCACCATGTCCACATCCACTTTACCTTCTTTCAATGATGTCAAGGCAAGTTTCACGTCTCCCCTCACCATCTTCCTGTCTACAATGAGAGGCAGAGAAAAGTGCTGCCAGCCCGTACCCTCCAATTTAATCTTCTGCTTGGCATACACCAGTCCGTTCTTGCCAAGAAGTGATACAAGCACTTGGTTCTTCACCCCATTGACTGCGCGCAGATAAACGGAGAAATCGAACTGCTCCAATGGAGAAGCTGTCGTGACGCCCCATTCCGTTCCGCTCCAACCATTATTAAATAATGTGTCGGTTTTGACGAGGACCGCATAGTGTGGATTATTCGCTGAGAGCGGATTGTCAGTACTTATCACGATAGGATGATTGGATGTCCATGCTGTCTCCGCTTTCCAGCCTTCGTGGTCTTGTGAAGAATATTCGAAGTCACGGTTCTGCACGAGCTCGGCATAAAGTCCGCCGTCCGCTGCATAACTGATATCCTCGAAGAACACGCCGACGAGTTTGTCCGTGATTCTCTTTGTTTCCGATTCATCAACGGTCAACGTGGCATTGACACCATTACCCAAAGAAGCAAAGCGCGAAGCATCGTCCTTCATGCGCTCCGCATTGTATTTGTTTTCGTTGGCGAGAGCATGGAAGTAGTTCGTGATGTAGTCGAGATGTACCTTTGGTATCTCAAAGTGGTTGCCGGAATATGATTTCCCCGCAACTGTAGCCGTGTCCATAATCCAGGCATCATCACCGATAGTGCTGGGTTCTTTGGCCTCTTCGAAATGGCGGAAGTCCCTGTCCGCCTTGACATAGCGTCGTCCGCCATCCTTCGTCTTGAAATAGATGTCGAATGTACCGTCATCCGTCTGGAACATCACGGGTGCCAAGGCGCCCGGGTCGCTCATCCTTGGATAGTCTTGCGGGCGCCATGTCACGAGATCCTCACTGTAAGCCGCTGCAAGACACGGAGCCGTATTGTTGACTGAGAACAGCAAACGCCACGTGCCGTCAGCAGCATGAACTACATACGGCGTGTACATCTTCTTCTCTGCGCCCCAAGGGCCATAGTCGGACCCGCAGAGTTGACCGATATCCTGCCACTGCTCTTTATCCGTGAGATAAGCGGCATGCAAGCCTTTCGTGACACCAGGACTATATACGAATATCTGACACGTAGTGTCTTTCCCTGCCATTTCATAAGCTGGTCTTGACTGTGCACCGAGATGCAAGGGAAAGATGACAGCTGATAATAAGAGTATTTTCTTCATGCAATGATTATTTTTGGAGACCCGTCCCTGTGGAGTAACCGATTGTTTCTTTCTTGTTGTTGGCTGTTTGTTTGTGCAAAGATGGGTGTTGTCAATGCAATGCCTAATAACGATGTAGTGATTATTCTTTTCATGTCTATTTCTTATGATTGTGCAAATATACT
>CALJCU010000655.1 GCA_938023885.1 uncultured Prevotella sp.
GAAAGAAACTGTGTATTCAGGCGTTCATCAATTATTACGAGAGCGCCTATGGAAAATCAAATCTGGGTATCTAATCGCACCCCAAGTTTGCCATTCAATAAAGCATCTAAAACAACATCAGATGAAAAATGTTACCTTGATATTATCCGATGGCTCTAAGTTTCATGGCCGCTCTTTCGGTTATGAGGCGCCAGTAGCCGGCGAGGTTGTTTTCAACACAGCTATGATTGGCTATCCTGAGTCACTGACCGATCCCTCCTATGCCGGACAAATATTAACGTTTACCTATCCGCTCATAGGCAACTACGGCATTTCCCCATTTACTATGGAGCCTAATGGTCTTCCGACTTTCATGGAGAGTGATAAGATCTATGTTGCTGCCATGATCTGCTCCGATTACAGCGAGCAATACAGCCACTGGAATGCAACTGAATCGCTGGCTTCATGGCTTCAACGAGAGCACATTCCCGGGATCACAGGCATTGATACGCGGCAACTGACAAAGGTGTTGCGCGAGCATGGCGTGATGATGGGTTCCATCGTGTTTGACGATGATCCAGAAAACATACCCCATGCCGACTACTCAGGCGTGAACTTTGTGGACAAGGTGTCTTGCAAGGATATCATCCGTTACAATGAGGGTACGGGAAAGAAAGTGGTACTCGTTGACTGCGGTGTCAAGGCAAACATCATCCGTTGTCTTATCAACCGCGGCGTGGAGGTGGTCCGCGTGCCTTGGAACTACGACTACACAAACATGGAATTTGACGGTTTGTTCCTCGCTAACGGTCCTGGCGATCCCGACACATGTCAGACTGCGGTGGATATTCTCAAAAAGCAGTTGAGCTCCAGCCGCAAGCCCGTCTGTGGTATCTGCATGGGCAACCAGCTCCTCAGTAAGGCTGCAGGGGCTACCATCTACAAGCTCAAATATGGTCACCGTTCCCACAACCAGCCTGTTCGTCTTGTGGGCACCAACCACTGTTACATCACTTCACAGAACCACGGCTATGCCGTAGACGCTTCTACCCTCGGCTCCGACTGGGAGGAGCTCTTCGTCAATATGAACGACAGTTCCAATGAGGGCATCCGCCACAAGACCAATCCTTGGTTCTCCTCACAGTTCCATCCTGAAGCTTGCTCAGGTCCTGTGGACACTGAATTTATGTTCGATAAGTTTATTGAAACATTGAAATAATGAAAAACAACGATATAAGGAAGGTTCTTCTTCTCGGCTCCGGCGCCTTGAAGATTGGTGAAGCAGGTGAGTTCGACTATTCCGGTTCACAAGCACTGAAAGCACTACGTGAGGAAGGTATTGAGACCGTGCTTATCAACCCAAACATCGCTACGGTTCAGACTTCTGAAGGTGTGGCTGATCAGATCTATTTTCTCCCCGTTCAGCCTTACTTCGTAGAGCGGGTCATCGCTAAGGAGCACCCTGACGGCATCCTTCTCTCCTTCGGTGGACAGACAGCACTCAACTGCGGTGTGAAACTCGAAGAGAACGGCATATTGGAGAAATACAACGTGAAGGTACTCGGTACCCCTGTACGCGCCATCATGGATACAGAGGACCGCGAACGCTTCGTGGAAAAGCTTGATGAGATTAATGTCAAGACCATCAAGAGTGAGGCTTGCGAGAATATGGACCAGGCACTTAAGGCTGCCAAGGACTTAGGCTACCCCGTCATCGTGCGTGCTGCTTACGCACTCGGCGGACTGGGCTCCGGCTTCGCTGATAACGACGAGGAACTCCGTAAGATCTGTGAGAAGGCCTTCTCGTTCTCTCCCCAGGTGCTTGTAGAGAAGAGCCTTAAAGGATGGAAAGAGATTGAATATGAGGTAGTGCGCGACGGTTACGACAACTGTATCACAGTGTGTAACATGGAGAACTTTGATCCGCTTGGCATCCATACGGGTGAGAGTATCGTCATCGCTCCGTCGCAGACGCTTACCAACTCCGAATACCACAAGCTCCGTGCACTGTCCATCAAGATTGTGCGACATATCGGCATTGTCGGCGAATGCAACGTGCAATACGCTTTCGATCCTAATTTTGAAGACTATCGTGTCATCGAGGTTAATGCGCGTCTCTCGCGCTCTTCTGCCCTTGCCTCCAAGGCTACAGGCTATCCTCTCGCCTTCGTTGCCGCCAAGCTTGGATTGGGCTATGGTCTCTTTGAACTGAAGAACTCCGTCACCAAGACTACATCGGCATTCTTTGAGCCGGCTCTCGACTACGTAGTCTGCAAGATACCTCGCTGGGACCTTAGCAAGTTCCGCGGCGTAGACAAGGAGCTCGGTTCCAGCATGAAGTCGGTAGGTGAGGTGATGGCTATCGGCCGTAACTTTGAGGAAGCTGTCCAAAAAGGTCTCCGCATGATTGGCCAGGGCATGCACGGATTCGTTGAGAACAAGGAACTGGAGATTCCCGATATCGACAAGTCGCTCCGTGAGCCTACCGACAAGCGTGTCTTCGTCATCTCCAAAGCCATGCACAAAGGCTATACTGTGGACGAGATTCACGACCTGACGAAGATTGACCGCTGGTTCCTCTATAAGCTCAAGCATATCATCGATATTGACGAACATCTGAAGAAATGTAACATCAACACGCTCGACAAGGAGCTGCTCCGTGAGGCAAAAGTCTATGGCTTCACCGACTTCCAGATCGCCCGCGCCGCAGGCTTGGAAAAGGAGATCGGAAACATGCACAAGGCACTGCTCGTCGTGCGCAGCCTCCGCAAGAACTACGGCATCCTGCCTGTCGTGAAACAGATTGATACCCTTGCCGCCGAATATCCTGCTCAGACCAACTACCTCTACATGACCTACGCCGGTGTGAAGAGCGACATCGACTTTTCCAACGACCGCCGCTCGGTCATCGTGCTCGGTTCTGGTGCTTACCGCATCGGATCCTCCGTGGAATTCGACTGGTGCGGCGTGCAGGCACTGCATACGATCCGTAAGCAGGGCTACCGCTCCATCATGATCAACTACAATCCGGAGACTGTCTCTACCGACTATGATATGTGCGACCGCCTTTACTTCGATGAGCTCACCTTCGAGCGCGTCATGGACATCATCGATCTTGAGCAGCCTTACGGTGTCATCGTCTCTACCGGCGGACAGATTCCGAACAACCTCGCCATGTACCTCGATGAGCGGAATGTGACCATCCTAGGTACACAGGCTAAGGATATCGACCGTGCTGAAGACCGTGCTAAGTTCTCGTCGATGCTCAACGAGCTCGGCATCAACCAGCCGGAATGGAGCGCGCTGAAGAGCATGGACGACATCGATGAGTTCGTCAAACGTGTCGGCTTCCCTGTGCTCGTGCGTCCATCCTATGTCCTCTCCGGTGCTGCCATGAACGTATGCTCCAACAACGACGAGCTCCACCGCTTCCTTCAGATCGCTGCCAACGTGAGCGAGGATCACCCCGTGGTCGTGTCAAAGTTCATCGAGCACGCCAAAGAGATCGATTTCGATGCTGTGGCCCACAACGGTGAGATCATGGCCTACGCTATTTCCGAGCACATCGAGTTTGCCGGTGTCCATTCCGGTGATGCCACCCTTCAGTTACCGCCTCAAAAACTATATGTGGAGACCGTGCGCCGCATCAAACGCGTCAGTCGTAAGATTGCAGCAGCCCTGCATATCAACGGTCCTTTTAACATCCAGTACATGGCGCGGGAAAATGACATTCTTGTCATCGAGTGCAACCTGCGCAGCTCCCGCTCTTTCCCATTCGTGAGCAAGGTGCTTAAGCTCAACTTCATTGAACTCGCTACAAAGATTATGCTCGGAGTGTCTGTAGAGAAGCCGGCTAAGAGTCTTTTTGACCTCGACTATGTGGGTATCAAGGCCTCGCAGTTCTCGTTCAACCGTCTGCAGAAAGCCGATCCTGTGCTCGGTGTGGATATGAGTTCCACCGGAGAGGTAGGATGCTTAGGCGATGACACCAATCAGGCACTGCTCAAGGCAGAGCTCGCTGTAGGTCAGCGTATCCCGAAGCATACGGTACTGCTCTCTACGGGTGGAGCCAAGCAGAAAGCTGACATGCTCGATGCTGCCAGGCGTCTCGTGGAACACGGCTATGAGCTCTTCGCTACGCCGGGTACCTCCCGCTATCTCACCGATAACGGTGTAGAGAACACGCTTGTCCACTGGCCCTCTGAGCAAGACAAGAAGCCTCAGGCACTCGAACTGCTGCACGAAAAGAAGCTCGACATGGTGGTGAACATCCCGAAGAACCTCACGGCAGGAGAGCTGACCAATGGTTACAAGATCCGGCGTGCCGCCATTGACCTGAACGTTCCGCTTATCACGAACAGTCGTCTGGCTTCTGCCTTC
>CALJCU010000656.1 GCA_938023885.1 uncultured Prevotella sp.
ATATTATAATAATTATTATATTGTAGAAGTATCATCGGTATGCCCTTCTCCCTCCCTACAGGGGAGGGCCGGGAGAGGGGCCAGCAGTTGAGGCCCCCACCGTCAGCATCGCGGTCATGGTCACCCCTTGCACCCCCTGCAGCATGACACTCTGACCCGTGAGGAACAGGTTGGGGATGGCAGTGCGGGGTGAGAGTGTCGTGAGAAGCGGCGAGTGGTAATCCTTGCGCGTGCCGAAAGCCGAGCCGTCGGGTGTAAGCGTGTAGTCGCGCCAAGTCAGGGGCGTGGAGACATACCGTGCCTCAATGGCATCGCGCAGACCAGGGACGGCGATCTCCGCCAGGGCGAGACAGGCATCGGCCTGTGCGTCCTTGAAGCGCAGGTAATCATCGCCGCGCCGGCCCACTGTCGTGTCGATCCACGGACGACAGGCATCAATGGCCATCGGGGTGAGGATATCGACCTGACGGGTATAGGTACTGCCGTCCTCAGGCACACGGCAACTCACCATGACACCTCCGACCGTGCCGTCATCCAAGGGAAGGTCCCACGGACTAACGCCCTTGCGGTAGACGAAGTAGTTATGATTGAAATACGGGAGGGTGTCAGCCTTGAGCAGAAGCTGCACCGTCAGCATGCCGCGCGTGTTCGCCATGGCGTTGACACGGTGACGGACGACGGACCGGAGGGCATGCTTCTGCCTGACCCATGAGAAAGTCTGGGCGGGATGGACATCACTGATGAACGTCGAAGCCTCATACTCCGTGCCGTCCGTACAGCGCGCCGCCGCGACCCTCCCGTCACGGATGACGAGTTCGTCGACCTGCGCGTTGCAGATGACATCCCCACCCTGCTGCCGCAACCTATCAACGAGCGCCTTGACGAGAATGTTACCGTCACCGCGCAGTCGCCAACTACTCTGGACAAAACTACTGTTTGTGTGGGCGAAGACGAAGAGAGGCAGCGAGGTGCGACACAGTTCCATGCGTGTAGCATTGCCAGAGAGGACATCGACGAGCGTCGGGTCGTGGATGATAGTGTTCAGATAATCCCAGGCGCCTGTCGTGAACGAGGGTGAGAGCAGCAGGTTACTGTCACTGCCGGGGCTGAGACTTTCGCTCTGCTCGCTGTCGCTCTGCCGCAACGTCTTGACATACTGCTGAAGCCCCGAACGCTCACGGGGAAAGTCAGCGGTGAGGGTATCTATGAAACGATCGAAGCCTTGTGCCAGGCGGAACGTACGGTCGCCGAGAGTGATGAGGTCGAAGCCATCAATGTCGAGACGCTGCCACGGGAGCTTGTCAAGGCCGAGGACCTGGAAAGGCTGCTGCAACGGCTCGCCCGGCCCCAGCCCCCCGATATAATGGAGGCCGGTGTCGAAATGGAAGCCGCGACGCACGAAGCTTTGCATGCAGCCGCCGTGCTGCCCCTCGCGCTCGAGCACAAGGACACACAGACCGCATGCTGCCAAGAAGTTGGCACACTCAAGGCCGCCGAGGCCGGAACCTATGATGAGGAGGTCGTTTTTCATGTTTTTCTTTTTTGGCGAAGAAGAAGGCCGTGTCACCCTTTCCTGTTGGGAAGAGCTTTATATATCGCCGGCTGCAGGACGTAGGCAAGGATGACGGCACTGAGCAGACCCACGAGGGTAGCGAAGCCGACGGAACGAATGGCGGGATGCCGGGCAAAGAGCATGCTGCCTACTGTCACCACGAGGACGATGGCACTGAAGAGAATCGCCGTCTTGTGGTAAGCCAGCATACGACCGTTCTCCTTTTGTCCGATGAGTCCGTTCATCACGAAGATGCTGTAATCGACACCAATACCGAAGATGAATGTCGAGATGATGATGTTGATAAGGTTGAACTGCATGCCGAAGATGTCCATAGCACCGAGGACGATGAGCCAGCTCAGGATGATGGGCATGAAGCCGAGGAGCGTATAACGCCAGTTGCCATGGAAACTCAGGAGCAGGACGACGAAGACGAACGCCATCGACACCCATTGCAGGACATTAAAGTCACTATTAAGCTTCATGAGATTATCCGTCGTGTAATAAGCCGTGTCAAGGACAAGGAGCCGCGGGTCTTTCGCCACAGCGTCACAGATGCGTTTGTACCCGCCGTTCTGCTGCTCCGCCTTGTTGTAACTCACCGACGTGAAACAGAGGTACTGTCCACCGTAGGTGCGTTCCATAAGCATCGACTGGAAGCCATGCGGCACGACATTGGCGTTGTAAAGCTTGTCCGGCGCATAGTTGGCTGATACCGACTCGAAGAACGGGTCGAAGGCATCACTACCGAAGCCATCAGCGGGAGCTGTCCGGGCGATGAGCTGACGCCCCTTAGCCTGCCGTTCGGGTGTCCAGAACGTTTTCCAAGCGCGGATACGCCGTTGCTGTTCAGCAAGCGGGATGAAGATACGGTCCGTCGGCGTATAGCTTGCCACGAGGCCGAGGCGTTTCAGTGAGTCGAGTTTTGTGCGCAGGACGGCAAAGTCGGCGATTGCCCTCTCCATCGTCTTTCCCGACGAAGCGAAGGTCGTCGAACTGTTATTGCCTGATGTCTTCTCCCGCAAGAGCGCTGACGAGCCCGAGACCTCCGCCGACTTGTATCCGAGATTGTTGAGGTCGGAGTCGAAATGGATGCCGTGGAACAGATAAGTGCCGGTGCAGATAACCGTGAGGACACAGATCGTGATGATGAGCGGTTTGTTCCGGTCGAAAGGATAATTGTTGATGCGGTCGATGATGGCGAAGGCCCTGTGATTGATGCGGTTGACCTTCGTGTCGAGGAGCTGCGGCAGGTAGGTCAGTGAGAATGCTGTCGTGCCGAGGATGGCAAAGGAGGCGAAGAGACCAAAGTCGCGCAGCAGTTCGTTCTGGATGAAGATCAGTCCGATAAACGAGCCGATGGTCGTGATGCAACCGAGAGATACCGACTTCACCTCGTCGCGCAGCACCTGCTCCGGGTCTGTCACATATTTATAATGTGTCAGGATATGGAGCACGTAACTCATTGCCACACCGAGGACGATGGCACCGATGCCAAGGGCCAGGAGCGAGAACTCCCCTTTGATGAAATACATCATCGCCAGGCCGAAAAGCGTGCCGAAGACCACAGGGAGGAGCAGCAGCGGAAGAGTGTCCCAGTTACGGTAACAGATGAAGATGAAGAGCATGACGAGGACAAGGGAGCCGAGGAGCGTCGTCGTAAGGTCATGCTTGATCGTCGACGAGTTGTAATAACCGCTGGCCGGCGTGCCATGGTAAGAGACGGCGACCTCGGGGTGCGTCTTCGCGAACCTCGTTATCTCTGCGTTGAGCATCCCAAAGAGTTTCGTTGTGCCGCCAGTGTTGAACGAGGTAGCGCGCGGCGTGACGAGGGCGAGACAGACGGTGGAGTCAGGGACGAAGATATGACTGCTGATGATACGGTAGCCACCTTTGACCCCTGCCTTCGACGCTGACGACACTGACGGCATCATCTCCCGCAGCAGTTCGGTACGCAGTCCAACAGGGTCCATCTGAATGAGTTCGGGAAAGTTCTCTCCGAAGCTGCCCTCCATGTCGGAGGCGTTCTGAGCCATCTGTCGCTGGAAATGTGGAAGCGTGAGCATCGTATCGACATGACTGTAGATCGCCGTGTCGATGTAAGCCGGAAAATGCTTCTCCATGTAGTCGACACCGTTCATGAGGTCGTCGTCACTAATGGTATAGAAGATGTCGGAGATCACCGACTGTCCCTTTCCGAGCCGTTTGTTGACAGCCTGGAGCGAGTCGACGAAGGCGTCGCAGACATCGGCTATCTTCTCCGGAGCAGTACCTTTCCTGCCGTGGAAGAGGATGTAGGTCTTGTCCTTCACACGGAGGGAGGAGAAAGCGAGCTTCGTCGTGCCATCAGGGTTCTTCGATGAGGGCATGAGTTTGTTCAGATCTTCTTCGAGGTGAATGCGGGAGGCAAAGAACCCGGAGAAAACAAACAACGCAACCATCGACAGCCAGAAGACGGCGCGATGATTGCGGAAAAAGTGATAGATACGTATACAGAGCGATGTCATGATAAAAGCTTTTTTGCCGCTGTAAACGGCGGCACACAGAACCACGGCGGCCCCTATTTCTTCTGGTGCTGCTCGATGTAATCGTAGAGGTCGTTGAAGGTCTGGATCTTACGGA
>CALJCU010000657.1 GCA_938023885.1 uncultured Prevotella sp.
CTCACCAACAAACATCAATGAATTCATGTATACGCTTCTATATGCTCATAAACTGCATAACAGATCACACTTGAGTAAAGGATTGAGATGAATTATAGTAAGATTTCCAGCTTAAATATTTGTTTGTGCGGGAAATACTTAGTAATTTTGCAACCGCTTATGTTTAGACAATTAGTAAAAGAAATAATAAAAGAATCGCAGCAATGAAAAAAGGTATCCACCCTGATAACTATCGTCCCGTTGTATTCAAGGATATGAGCAACGGCGATGTTTTTCTCTCTCGCTCTACTTGCAAAACCAATGAAACAATCGAATTTGAAGGCGAAACTTATCCTTTGATTAAATTGGAAATTTCCAGCTCTTCTCATCCGTTCTATACAGGCAAGACGAAGCTCGTCGATACTGCAGGTCGCGTAGATAAGTTTATGAATCGTTACGGTAATTCTCGTAAGAAGTAATTATAATCGATTCTTTTAAGCATACAACAAAGCCGAGGTTCTTTTAAAGAGTCTCGGCTTTGTTGTATACATAAGATTGGAAGAGATTCAGATTATTCTTAAGTCATCTGCATCAACACAAACTCCGCAGAACTATACATAAATCATTTAGGCTAAAATAATTGGAAACAAATCATCTGAAGACGGAAGCTTTGCTTTTAAAAGGTTGCGAAAAAAAAGAAAGCAGCCGAACTATAAGCCGGGTTCTGTACACAAGTTTGTGTGTCCGTCATTTATCCGCATTTATTGTCACCAATAAATTGTATCGTTCTACCCTCTGACGCGCTACACTCGAACGGGCCGCCCTCTAACGCCAGTTTACATGAACTTTCAGCAATCGATGTGTACGGCTTGTGAGTCACCCCACAACCGGTAAGCTCTTACCTCACCTTCTCACCCTTACCTTATACTAATTAAATACAAGGCGGTTATTTTCTTCTACACGAATTTGCCTTCACAGACAACTTCCCATTAAGAAGCGATTTGCCCTATGCTGCCCGGACTTTCCTCCTACATTATAAAATGTACGCGACGGACCATCCGACTGCTTTCTCGCTGCAAAGGTACGACAGAAGTAATAGAAGCCCAAAAGATGAATAGGCTTTTCTTCTTTCTTAACCACTTGCATAAGCTTAGGAAGAATTTCAAAAGAAAAGTATTCCGATAAATTTGGTCTTTCTTTTGCCAAGCACTAATTTTGCCTCATAAATCAATATCTACTATATGATCCTCTTCTTTTCCAATACAGCCTATAATTATATCGTTGTAGAAACTACCGAAACATTGAGTTCTGAGAACCTTGAAGCGCTTTGTTGGCTCTTTGGTGATGCTAAACTTAAACATGAACAAACAATCGAAGGCTGGTTTATTGGGCCACGTCCGGAAATGATTACCCCCTGGAGTACCAATGCCGTTGAGATCACTCAGAACATGAGTCTCACGGGCATTTCGCGTATTGAGGAGTACTTCCCCGTAAAGAGTGAAGACGCTGAGCACGACCGCATGCTTCAGCGTATGTACAAAGGTATCGACCAGACCATCTTCACCGTCAACCACGAGCCCGAGCCTATCAGGCACGTGGAGAACATCGAGAAATATAATGAGGAGGAAGGTCTCGCCTTGAGTCCTGAAGAGATTGAATATCTGCACAAGATAGAGAAGCAGAACGGACGCCCACTCACCGACTCTGAGATTTTCGGATTCGCACAGATCAATTCCGAGCACTGCCGGCACAAGATTTTCAGCGGTACGTTCATCATCGACGGTGAGGAGCGTGAGTCAAGTCTCTTCTCGCTCATCAAGAAGACCACGCAGGACCATCCGGGCAAGATACTCTCGGCCTATAAAGATAATGTGGCTTTCGCTCAAGGGCCGATGATTGAGCAGTTTGCACCGGAGAATCAGACCACCGCCGACTATTTCAAGGTGAAGCCCATCGAGAGTGTCATCTCTTTGAAGGCGGAGACCCACAACTTCCCGACCACCGTGGAGCCGTTCAATGGCGCCGCCACGGGTACAGGCGGTGAGATTCGCGACCGCATGGGCGGTGGAACGGGCTCATGGCCTATCGCGGGTACGGCAGTTTACATGACCTCCTATCCGCGCCTGAAAAACGACGACGGTAAGCCTGCACGCGACTACGAGCAGAAGATCGCTCCGCGTGAATGGCTCTATCAGACGCCTGAGGAGATCCTGATCAAAGCCTCGAACGGCGCTTCTGACTTCGGCAACAAGTTTGGTCAGCCTCTTATCACGGGTTCCGTGCTTACCTTTGAGTATGAGACGAGCACAAAAGATACGGAAACGCTCGTGCACCCACAAGGTGATCAAAACTCTCAATCCTCCCCCCTCACCCCTCACACCGATGAGGTCTACGGTTATGACAAGGTCATCATGCTTGCCGGTGGCGTGGGTTATGGCAAGAAACGCGACTGTCTGAAGAAAGAGCCGAAGAAAGGCGAGGACATCGTCGTTGTCGGTGGTGACAACTACCGCATCGGCCTGGGCGGTGGCTCCGTATCCTCCGTAGACACCGGCCGCTATGGCACCGCCGTGGAGCTCAACGCCGTGCAGCGTGCCAACCCCGAGATGCAGAAGCGCGCCTACAACCTCGTGCGTGCACTCGTGGAAGCCGACAACAATCCTGTGACCTCTATCCACGACCACGGTTCGGCCGGACATCTCAACTGCCTCTCCGAGCTTGTGGAAGACTGCGGTGGCGAGATTGACATGACCAAGCTGCCTATCGGTGACAAGACGCTCTCTGCCAAGGAGATCATCGCCAATGAGAGTCAGGAGCGTATGGGCCTGCTCATCGAGGACGGGCATGTGGAGCGCGTGCGTAAGATGGCAGAGCGCGAACGTGCACCGTTCTATGTCGTAGGTCAGACCACGGGTGATGCCCACTTCTCCTTCGTTCAGGGCGACGGTGTGAAGCCTTTCGACCTCGATGTGGCACAGATGTTCGGTCACTCTCCGAGGACCATCATGCGCGATGTCACAGTGGAGCATCATTATGAGGATGCTACTTACAGCGCAGATAAGATTGACGAATACCTCAACCATGTGCTACAGCTCGAAGCTGTGGCATGTAAGGACTGGCTCACCAACAAGGCGGATCGCTCCGTGACAGGTAAGGTGGCACGCCAGCAGACTCAGGGACAGGTGCAGCTTCCGCTCTCCGATTGCGGTGTGGTGGCACTCGATTACCGTGGGCAGGCAGGTATCGCTACAGCCCTCGGTCATGCTCCGCAGGCCGGTATGGCTGATCCCGCAGCAGGCAGTGTGCTGTCTGTTGCAGAGAGCCTGACAAACATCGTGTGGGCGCCGATTGCTACCGACAAAGATCATCCTTTCCCGATTGAGAACCTTAACCTCTCCGCCAACTGGATGTGGCCGTGCCGCTCTCAGAAAGGTGAGGACGCACGGCTCTATGCTGCCGTCGAGGCTCTCAGTGACTTCTGCTGCTCGCTCCGCCTCAATGTTCCGACGGGTAAGGATTCGCTCTCACTGACTCAGCAATATCCTGACGGAAAGAAGATTATCGCGCCGGGTACCGTCATCGTTACTGCCGGAGGCGAGGTGAGCGACGTGCGCAAGACCGTCAGCCCTGTGCTGGTCAACGACAAAAACTCATCCTTATACTATATCGACTTCTCTTTCGACGAGCAGCGTCTCGGTGGTTCCGCCTTCGCTCAGACCCTCGGAAAGATTGGCTCTGATGTGCCGACGGTGAAGAACAGCGAGTATTTCGCCGACTGTTTCAATGCTGTGCAGGATCTCATCCGGAGGGGCTGGATCATGGCCGGCCACGACATCTCGGCCGGTGGTCTCATTACCTGCCTCTTGGAAATGACTTTCGCCAATGTGGAAGGCGGTATGCATGTCAACCTCCACGACATCATCCAGGACGACGACGATGTGGTAAAGATGCTCTTCGCCGAGAACCCGGGCGTCATCATCCAGGTCTCCGACACGCATAAAAAGGAGCTGAAGGAATATTTCGGGGAGGCAGGCATTGCCTTCGCTAAGATTGCTTATCCCACACCGGCTGAGCGTAAGATTGTCATTGTGAAGGACGAGTGGAAACACGAGTTCGACATCAACAGCCTGCGCGACACCTGGTATAAGACCTCCTATCTTCTCGACCGTCGTCAGAGCATGGGTGGCATGGCCCACAAGCGCTTCCTCAACTATAAGAAGCAGCCCTTAGAAATCCGCCTCGGCAACTTCAAGGGTACATTCTCTACTCTCGGTCTGAACCCCGACCGTTGGAAGGCTGAAGGTAATCATAACTCTCAACTCTCAACTCTCAACTCTCAACGTCCGAAGGCTGCCATTATCCGTGAGAAGGGAACAAACGGTGACCGTGAGATGGCTTACACCCTGTGGCTCGCCGGCTTCGATGTGAAAGATGTGATGATGACCGACCTCATCAGTGGGCGTGAGACCTTGGAGGAAGTCAATATGATTGTGTTCTGCGGTGGCTTCTCCAACTCCGATGTGTTAGGTTCTGCCAAGGGCTGGGCGGGTGCTTTCCTTTACAACCCGAAGGCAAAGGAGGCTCTCGACAAGTTCTATGCCCGTAAGGATACGCTCTCGCTCGGTATCTGCAACGGTTGCCAGCTCATGGTGGAGCTCAACCTCATCAACCCCGAACACAAGCATCGTGCGCATCTCACGCACAATGTTTCACAGAAGTTTGAGAGTGTCTTCCTCAGTCTCTCTATCCCACAGAACAACAGTGTGATGCTCTC
>CALJCU010000658.1 GCA_938023885.1 uncultured Prevotella sp.
AAACCCGTAGCATACTCCCACTTGCAAAGGTAACTTTCATCCTATCGTGATGACATACTCGCTCATGAAGCTGCTGCCCGGGAGGAGCTGGTTCATGAGGTACCGGTCCCTGATGTCACCGTCATACCCTGCCCAGTCGGATACGCCATACCACGGCTCAACACAGATAAAAGGAGCATGCTTGCCGCACGGTGTCCAGAGTCCCACAGCCGGTGTCCTGATATCGAGCGATACATGAGGCTTGCCAGCCTCATCAAGCAGTTCGATATGACGGAGCTGACTATGGTCAAAGACGATGGCGTCGTCCTTGAAACTGTCTTCCGTGAAACGGAAAAGTCCCTTGTCGGTCCTCACTTTGTGATAACCCTTGGCCAGGCAGCCTTCGACATTGGCATAGAGACGCATCGGATCGGGATTATCGAAACGCAACGTACCCTTCACCGGCTCACCGGCCTTGGCCCCGGGAATGAGGAAAGCAGGATGGCCGCCAATCTGGAAATAAATGATCTTGTCATCAGTGTTCTCCACATGCCACACGACGTGAATCCTGTTGTCCGTCAGCTTATAGCTCACGGCAAGGTTGAAATGGTAGGGATAGAGCCTTATTGTCTCGGTAGTGTCGTGCAGTCCATAGACAACTTGCCCCCCACCCTTGGCAAGAAGCGAGAAATCGGTGTCACGTGCAAAACCATGACGCGAGAGGTGAAATTCCTTCCCGTTGACACGGTAAGTCTCTTTCCATAAGCCGCAGACGATCGGGAAGAGAATAGGAGAGCGACGGGGCCAATAAGCCGGATCACCCTGCCAGAGATATTCCTCTCCGTGAACGTCCCTGATGCTCTGAAGTTCTGCTCCATGCTCCGAGACCTCAACCTTTAACTGATCATTCTTGATTGTTTCCATGATATCTTGTCTGGATTAAGATTTAATTATCGTCTTCTGTCGTCCGGCACACCATCTTGCGACGAACGACACACCATCCTGCGACGAACGACACACCATCCTGCGACGAACGGCACACCATCCTGCGACGAACGGCACACCATCTTGCGACGAACGACAGAAGATGACATATCACTTATTCTTGTGCTGACTCTTGCGGTTTTCCCGCTGCCTTCTGTACCTGGCCTTCTGCTTCGCCGAGCCAGAGCCGTGGGCACCCGTGACATACTTTTTCTTCTTGGCCTTGGTCTTCACCTTGTCGCCGGTCCGCTTAGGCCCGGACGCTTTTTTGAAGGTGATGCCATTGACTAGAACATCCTCGAAATCATCCATAAATAAAGAGATTATTAATGGTGGAACAAGCGCACGTGAGTCATTGCCATGGCGATATCGTACTTGTCGCAAGTCTCAATGACATTGTCGTCGCGGATGGAGCCGCCAGCCTGTGCGATATATTTCACGCCACTCTTGTGGGCACGCTCGATGTTATCGCCGAAGGGGAAGAAGGCATCGGAACCAAGGCAGACGTCCGTGTTCCCGGCAATCCATTCTTTCTGCTCAGGGCGGAGGAAGGGCTCTGGCTTCTCGGTGAACCACTGCTGCCAGGCACCGTCGCGCAGCACATCCTCATATTCCTCGGAGAGATACACATTGATGCAGTTGTCACGGTCGGCACGGCGGATGCCTTTCTTGAACGGTAGGTTCATCACCTTCGGGCACTGGCGCAACCACCATTCGTCAGCCTTGCTGCCTGCCAGGCGTGTACAGTGGATGCGGCTCTGCTGTCCGGCGCCGATGCCGATGGCCTGTCCGTCCAGCGCGTAGCAGACGGAATTGCTCTGGGTGTACTTGAGCGTAATCAGCGCAATCAGCAGGTCGGTCTTTGCGGATTCCGGAATCTCTTTCGCCTCGGTCACGACATTGTTAAGCAGTTCCCGCGTGAGCGGCAACTCATTTCGTCCCTGCTCGAAACTGACTCCGAAGACCTGCTTGACCTCCGTCGCCGCAGGGCAATAGGAGGGGTCGATTTCAATCACATTGTACTTCTCCTTCTTTTTTTCACGGAGTATACGAAGTGCCTCTTCGGTATAACCGGGGGCAATCACGCCGTCGGAGACTTCGCGCTTGATGAGGCGCGCGGTATCCGCGTCACAGACATCCGAGAGAGCGATAAAATCTCCGAAACTCGACATGCGGTCGGCACCGCGCGCTCTCGCGTAAGCGCAGGCGAGCGGGCTCAGTTCCCTGTCATCTTCGACCCAGTATATTTTTTTCAGCGTATCCGAGAGCGGCCGGCCGCAGGCGGCTCCG
>CALJCU010000659.1 GCA_938023885.1 uncultured Prevotella sp.
TAAGACGTAAAGAAACACAGGCATGAATATGGATAGTGCAAATGTTGAGCTACTCATAAAGAAGATTATCCAGTGCATCTATAATGTGCGGGGAGTGCTGCCTTCTGGATTTCTTGAGAAGATATACAAGAATGCGCTATACATCGAGCTCAAAGAGCAAGGGATGCCTGTCGAGACGGAGGTTCCAATCAATGTCGTCTATAAAAATCACATCGTTGGGAGCTATAAGGCAGATATGATTGTGAACAAAAATATTATCATTGAACTCAAGGCTACCCAACATCTCACGCTGGATAACGAAGTCCAACTCGTCAACTATCTTACTGCATTAAACATCGAGAATGGTCTCCTCGTGAATTTTGGCAGTGATAAAATAGAGATAAAACGAAAATATAAAACGTATCGTAAACTATAATTTTAATTAAATAACAAAAGCAGCGACACACAAAGACATATAAAGCATATTTAAAGCATATTCCGCTCATAAAATAAAGAAGAATCCATCTTTTTAAGATAGAGAAGAGTCCGTCTTGATAGAAGAGAAGATTTGTCTTTATAGAAAATATGTTCTTTATGTCTTTTTGTCCTCAATGCATGTAATTTTGTCATTATGGAAAACATTAAGTTAGACACCAGCAAGGCTGTGGAGTTTCTTGCTGCCGGTACAGTGAAAGGTTATGAGCCGAAGGTGAAGGCCGCTCAGGAAGCTCTTGAGAGCGGCACATGTGAAGGTAGTGATTTCTTGGGCTGGCTCCACCTCCCCACAGAGACCACAGGCGATTTCCTCAATGATGTGGAGGCCTGTGCCGAATTGCTTCGCGCCAAGTGCGACACTGTTGTCGTAGCTGGTATCGGTGGTTCTTATCTCGGTGCGCGCGCCGTCATTGAAGCTCTCGGTAACTCGTTACAGTGGCTCGTCAACGACGGTTCCAAGGCTCCCAACGTCATCTTCGCAGGCAACAGCATCTCTGAGGATTACTTGTCAGAACTGACCAACTACCTCAAGGACAAGAAGTTCGGTGTCATCAACATCTCCAAGAGTGGTACGACAACGGAGACTGCACTCACTTTCCGTCTGCTGAAGAAGCAGTGCGAGGCACAGCGCGGCAAGGATGAGGCCAAGGATGTCATCGTTGCCATCACCGACTCCGTGAAGGGGGCTGCCCGTAAGAAAGAGGGTTACAAGACATTCATCATCCCCGACAACGTAGGCGGTCGTTTCTCAGTGCTCACCCCGGTAGGTCTGCTGCCTATCGCTGTAGCTGGATTCGACATCAAGGCGCTCGTCAGGGGTGCTCAGGACATGGAGAAGGCTACGGCTGTCGACGTACCTTTCAAGCAGAACATCTCGGCACAATATGCCGCTACACGTCAGGCCCTCTATACGCAGGCCGGCAAGAAGATTGAGATTCTCGCTGACTTCCAGCCGAAACTCCACTTCATGGCAGAATGGTGGAAGCAGCTCTATGGGGAGAGCGAGGGTAAGGACGGCAAGGGCATCTTCCCTGCAGCCTGCGATTTCACAACCGACCTCCACTCCATGGGTCAGTGGATCCAGCAGGGTGAGCGCTCTATCTTCGAGACAGTGCTTTCTGTGGAGAAGCCCAACAGTAAGCTCCTCTTCCCGCATGATGACGAGAACCTCGACGGCCTCAACTTCCTTGAGGGTAAGCGCGTGGACGAGGTCAACAAGATGGCTGAGCTCGGCACACGCCTGGCTCACGTTGACGGCGGTGTGCCTAATATCCGTGTCAGTGTGCCCAAGCTCGACGAGTACTACCTCGGTCAGGTCATCTACTTCTTCGAGAAGGCTTGTGGTATCAGTGGTCTGCTGGAGGGTGTGAACCCGTTCAACCAGCCTGGTGTGGAGGCTTACAAGAAGAACATGTTCGCACTGCTCGGCAAGCCCGGCTACGAAGATGAGACCATTGCTATCAAGAAGCGTCTCGCTAAGGAGAAATAATTTGAATTCAGTGATAGTATTATCAGTGATAAATAAATAATGATGGATATCAAACGAGCCATCAACTCTTATAACACGACCTTTGGGGTGGAGTTCCATCCCAAGGCCGTGCTTTTCGATATGGACGGCGTGCTCTACGACTCCATGCCTCGTCATGCCATCGCGTGGCAGAAATCCATGGCACAATTCGGCATTCACATGACGGCGCACGATGTCTATGCCACAGAGGGCGCACGCGGCTTCGACACCGTGAAGATGCTCGTCAAGCGGCAGAAAGGCACAGACATCTCTGATGAGAAGGCTAAAGCGATGTATGAAGTGAAGAGTAACATCTTCCATGCCATGCCTGAGGCTCCTATCTTTGATGGCGTGAAAGAGCTCATGCAGCGCATCACGGATGCAGGACTCTCTGTCAACGTCGTCACCGGAAGTGCTCAGAAACCGCTCATCGCACGGCTGACTCATGACTTCGGTCAATGGCTCGTTCCCGACCATATCACAACAGCCTATGATGTGGACCGTGGCAAACCCGACCCGGACCCTTATCTCACCGGACTTCGCAAAGCCGGAGATCTCAGGCCCTGGCAAGGCATCGTCGTAGAGAATGCGCCCTTGGGTATTCATGCAGGGGTGGCAGCCGGATGCTTCACCATCGCTGTCAACAGCGGGCCGCTCCCCGACAGTGACCTCCTTGTAGAGAAGCCCAACCTCCTCTATCAGAAGATGACGGAGCTGCTTGGCGACTGGGAGCAGATCATCGGGTCATAAAGGGTATCAGCGCACCGGCTACCGTATCATATATCCAAACCCAACCGAATAAGACACATTACATGCTCAGATATATTTTTTCTTTCATATCCGTGCTCATTGCCCTCTGTCCAACATACGCGCAGGAGCAGCAGCAGGAACCACAGCGCAAGAAACTCGTGGTCATTGATATCGAGACAAAGGTCCCCATGCGGGGCGTTATCGTCAGTACGAAAGACGGCTACCGTGACACCACCAACTGGCGCGGCGTCTGTTATGTGCCTGCAAAATTCGACACACTCACGGTGTTCAGGCACAATTATATCCCAGAGCATGTGCTGGCCAGGGAGCTGAAGGATACCACCTCACTCATTCCCACCGGATCTTCCATCGGTGAGGTGACAGTATGGGGAAAGAATGACATCAATCAACAAATTAAAAAAAGTGTCGGCTATAACCCACTGCCAAGTGCGAAAACAGGTATCATAGGCAGTTTTGACCTTGCCAATATTCTTGACCGCCGCGGACGCCGCGACCGCAAGCATCTGAGAACCGTACGCCATAAGTTCCAGGAAATGGATAATACAGGCGACCCCATCGTAGACGCTTACAACAAGGCCATGGAAAAGAAACGGCTTGAGGAGGAGGCTAAGGAAGACGGGAAGGGGACCGTTGAGAGAGAGGAAGCAGATGAAAAGAAATAACGATGATTGATTACGACAAGATAAGAGACAAGCGCATCGCGGTACTGCTCAGTGGCGGCGTCGACTCCTCTGTGGCCGTCTATGAACTCGCTTCACGCGACATCCACCCCGACTGTTTCTACATCAAGATAGGCCCCGGGGAGAAGGAGGAATGGGACTGCAACTCGGAGGAGGACCTTGAGATGGCGGCAGCTGTCGCTGCCAAATACGGCTGTAAACTGCAGGTCGTAGACTGCCATAGGGAATATTGGTCGAGGGTGACAAAGTATACCATGGAGAAGGTGAAGGCGGGGCTTACTCCCAATCCCGACGTGATGTGCAACCGTCTCATCAAGTTCGGGGCATTCGACGAGAAGATGGGGCACAGCTACGACCTTATAGCCACCGGTCACTATGCCCAGACCGAATGGATTGACGGACACAAGGGGCTCACGACAAGCCCCGACCCCGTGAAGGATCAGACCGACTTCCTCGCGCAGATCTATCAGTGGCAACTCAAGAAAGCACTCTTCCCCATCGGTCACTATGTCAAGAACGAGGTGCGTGAGATCGCGGAGCACGAGCATCTTATCAACGCCAAGCGCAAGGACTCGCAAGGCATCTGCTTCCTGGGCAATATCAATTACGATGAGTATATCCGCCGCTATGCCGGAGAGAAGACAGGCGACGTCATCGAACTGGAGACCAGCAGGAAGATTGGTGAGCACAGGGGCCACTGGTTCCACACCATCGGCCAGCGCAAGGGTCTCGGGCTCGGCGGAGGTCCGTGGTTCGTCGTGAAGAAAGACGCGGAAAAGAACATCCTCTATGTCAGCCATGGCTATGATCCACAGACGGCCTACAAGAGCGACTTCCTCATCCACGGCTTCGACTTTCTCACCGAGGGCGTCACGTCTCTGCCCGAGCGCGTCACCTTCAAGATCCGCCACACACCAGACTGCCACGAAGCAACGGTAGCAGACCGCGGTGACGGCTCCTACACCATTCACAGTAAAGAACAGATCCACGGCGTGGCCCCGGGACAGTTCTGTGTCATCTACGATGCAGAGCACCACAAATGCTACGGTTCGGGAGAAATAACATTGTAAGATCATGGAACAGGAAAAGACCACATTACGTTTAGGTGACTACAACACGCTTACCGTCACACGGCTGGCCCAGCGGGACAATCCCCACTCTGCGGGTGGCAGGGAGACCTTCGGCATCTTCCTCGACGGCGGGTGCGAGGGCGACATCCTCATGCCGAAGAAGTATGTGCCCGAAGGTGCAAGAGTGGGCGACAAGATACGCTGTTTCGTCTATCTCGACCAGGAGGAGCGGCTTGTTGCCACTACGGAGACCCCGCTCGCTAAAGCAGGCGATTTTGCATACCTCGAGTGCACATGGGTCAACCAGTACGGTGCATTTCTTAACTGGGGCCTGATGAAAGACCTTTTCTGTCCCTTCCGCGAGCAGAAGAAGAAAATGGAGATGGGCGAGAGCTACATTGTCTATATCCACCTCGACGAAGAGAGCTACCGCATCGTCGCGACAGCAAAGATCGACAAGTATCTCCAGTCTGCCCAATCCGCCGGCTTGAAAGAACACCAGGAGGTTGACCTGCTGATCTGGCAGAAGACCGACCTGGGCTTCAAGACCATCGTCAACAACAAGTACCAGGGGCTCATCTACCGCGACCAGATCTTTCAGCAGATCCACACGGGCGACCAACTGAAAGGCTTTGTAGAGAAAGTCCGTCCTGACGGCAGGCTCGACATCATTCTCCAGCCCACCGGACGGCGGCAGACGCTCGACTTTGCCGACACCCTCCTACAGTGGATCGAGAGTCACGATGGTTTCTGTCCCTTTGGAGACAAGAGTGCGCCCGACGACATCAAGCGCACGTTTCAGGTGAGCAAGAAAGTGTTTAAGAAAGCCGTCGGCGACCTCTACAAGCGCCACCTCATCGACATCACCGACGAAGGGTTGCAACTAACTTCCACAACGGAGCAGCCATCAACGCCTGCATGATCTCTCCCCGCTCCAGGATGCCACGCACCTCCTCCGCCGTGAGGAGGTAGACATCCAAATCTTCATTGGCATCGAAATGTTGTGCGCCTGCATGTTCCACGCCACGGGCAAGGAATGTGTGGGCGATATTATTATTAGTACCCGGATTCGGACAAAGGTTCATGAACGGTTCCCATTCGCCGCCACCGAAGCCCGTCTCCTCCATCAACTCGCGCTTGGCAGCAGCCATTGGTTCTTCCCTTTTCTCGATCACGCCGGCAGGAATCTCCCACTCCACGACATCCAGTCCATGGCGGTATTGGCGCTCAAAGAGATACTTCTTTTGTGATGGCAATGACATTGATCCAGTCGGGATACTCCAGTGACCAATAGTCATCCTTGATGCGACCATCCGGCAACATCATCTTATCTTTGCGAACCGTCATCCATGGCTCTTTCACAACATATTCTGAAGAGATCGTCTTCCAGTGCATCTCCTCATCCGAACGCTTCAGTTTTATAGACATAACTTATCCTTAATTTGTCTGCAAAATTATTAAAACCTTTCCAATTCT
>CALJCU010000660.1 GCA_938023885.1 uncultured Prevotella sp.
ATAATATATTGATATATAACAATATATGATATTGTCGTTTCGAGTCAACCCTCCCTGAGAATCGTTTCTTTTTGATCGCCTTGACTCTCGTCCGTTTCAGAGCCCTTAATTTTGGCAGTTAGAATGCTTATATTAGGCTTAGGAAAATTCTTCACACACCATTATCACCCGACACTTAGCATCTGTTAACTATTATATCCATTACCTAAACTATCACTCCTTGTTCTTCGTATCTATGCAGATAGTGACGGGACCGTCGTTGAGCAGGTCCACCTCCATCTTGGCCCCAAACTCGCCAGTGCCGATAGGTTTGCCGAGAGTTTCAGTGAGAACTTTGCAGAAACGATTGTAGAGAGGGATGGAGATGGAGTGGGGTGCTGCCTTGATCCAACTTGGACGGTTGCCTTTCTTGTAGCTCGCCATGAGTGTGAACTGTGAGACGACAAGGATGTCACCCCCAACATCCTGAATGCTGAGATTCATTATACCGTTCTCGTCATCAAAAATGCGCAGGCCGATAATCTTCCTCACGAGCCATTGAATATCCTCTCCAGTATCCTCTGAGCAGATGCCTAATAGAATGAGATAGCCTTTGCCTATCTCTGATTTTACCTTTCCTTCTATCGTTACGGATGCGTGTTTGACACGTTGTATTACTATTCGCATTGCGTCGTTCTTTTCATTATTATTCTTGATAGAGCGCTTTGTGCACCTTCCGTGCCTTGTCAGGTCCTATCACGGTAGCAAGTTCTTCAATACTTGCACCTTTGATGTTTTTCACTGATTTAAAGGATCTTAGCAATGTCTCTCTCGTTTTGGGACCTATGCCTTTGATGTCATCCAAGGCGGAGTGGAGTGCATGCTTTGATCGCTTGTCGCGGTGGAAGGTGACGGCGAAACGGTGTACCTCATCCTGAATCTGTGTGAGAACATGGAACAGTTCACTGTCTGTCCTCATACCAATGATCTGCGGCGGGAAGCCGAAGAGTAGCTCGTTTGTGCGGTGCCGGTCATCTTTGGCGAGGCCTGCAATGGGAATGTTGAGATGGAGCTCATCCTCTATTACCTCCCTCACGACATCCATCTGCCCTTTGCCACCATCAGTAATGATGAGGTCGGGCAGGGGCGTACCATCCTCTTTCATACGCGAATAACGGCGCCGCACCACCTCTTGCATGGAGGCATAATCATCCGGACCCGTGACGGTCCTGATTTTGTATTTACGGTAGTCTTTGCGCGAGGGCCTCATACCTTTATAGACGATACATCCTGCTACTGCATCCGTACCGAAGATGTTAGAGTTATCGAAACATTCTATCTGGTAAGGCAGTTTGTCGAGATGCAGCTTGTCTTGCAGTTCCTTCATTAACCGCGTCTGTTTCTGCTCAGGATTGAGCTTCTCTGTCCGCTTCAGACGGTCAAACTTATACTGTTTTCCGTTCATCTCAGAAAGTTCCAAAAGATGGTGCTTGTCGCCTCGCTGGGGTACAAAGAACTCGGCATCTTTCAGCTTCCATTCCATCTCAAACGGTACGATAATCTCCTTGGAGGTACTGCCGAACCGCTCTCTTATCTCCGGGATAGCCTGTATCAACAGGTCTCCATCGCTCTCGTCAAGCTTACGTTTATATTCGTACGTGAAGCTCTGGTTGATAGTACCGTTCTTGACGTGTATATAATTAATGTACGCGTTCTTCTTATTCTCGTCGTCGGTGATAGTGAAGACATCTACATCGGTGATCGTATGGCTTACGACCTCACTCTTGGAAACAAAATCCTGCAAGAGAAGATAGCGCTCTTTCAAGCGTTCTGCCTCCTCAAACTTCATAATCTTCGCGTTCTCTATCATCCTTTTATACACCCATTCAGAGAGTTCACGCGTGTTTCCCTTCAGCACTTCCTTCGCCTGACGGATATTCTCCAGATAATCCTCATGGGTCTGCTTTTCTACGCAACAGCCTTCACAGTTATGAATATGGTATTCGAGGCAAGGACGGTATTTGCCATTGTCAATACCTTCCCGCGTAATCGGCTGACGGCAACGGCGTGGCTTAAAAGCCTTATGGATAAGCTCCAACACATTATACATGGCTGAAATGTGCGGATAGGGGCCAAAGTAAGTTCCAAGCTTCTTGTTGATGTGTCGCGTCTTGAAGATACGCGGGAAATACTCGTTGGTGACGATGATAGAAGGGTAGGTCTTCCCATCTTTCAGAAGTACGTTGTATTTAGGATTGTACTTCTTGATAAGCGAGTTCTCAAGCAATAGCGCGTCTTCCTCCGTGTTGACGACGGTGTAGGATATGTCGCGGATCTTGGAGACGAGCACCTTTGTCTTAAACCTGTCAACCTCTTTGTGGAAATAGCTCGAGACCCTTCGTTTGAGATTCTTTGCCTTTCCCACATAAATGATAGTGCCTCCGTTCTCACGTAGGTCGTCATAGTATTGATAGCTTCCTGGCTTCTCCGGCATGTTGAGCACGATATTCTTCAGATATTCCAGTCGCTTTTCATTTTCTTCTTTAGTCATTGCTTGTAACTCGCTGTTTGTCTATTTCTTCCGCATTTATTGTTTCACGTGAAACAACAGGCGGTTGCAGACGCCATAAGGGCTGCACCTTGCATAAATACCAATACGCATTCATATCCGCAATGCCCGCTAAAACTTCAGCAGGCTTGTGATCTCTACATCTTTGTCGAAGAGCTCACGGGTATGTGGGAACTCAGAGGTAAGCTCAATGATGAAGTTACAGTAGATGCGCTTAGGGTGGAACTTCTTGACGAGGTCGCAGGCCGCTTTCATAGTGCCACCCGTAGCTAAGAGATCATCGTGAAGAAGTACGACATCATCGGATGTGATGGCATCTTTGTGTATCTCTATCGTATCGATGCCATATTCCTTGGCGTATCTCTGTTGGATGGTATCGCACGGCAGCTTGCCGGGTTTACGGCAGAGTGCGATTCCTGCACCGAGGCGGATGGCGGCTGCTGAGCTCATGACAAAGCCACGGCTTTCGATGCCTACAATTTTTGTGATGCCTTTGTCCTTGTAAAGATCGTGCATCATGTCGCTAATAATCTGCACGCATTCTTTGTTTTTGAAGAGCGTGGTGACATCACGGAAATTAACACCTTTAATCGGCCAGTCGGGTATGGTACGCAGGTTGTTTACTAACGTTTGGTTGTTCATGTTTTACTTTTTACTTTAAGTGTTATCTTCTTTTATCTCAATGCATTATATATATTTAAGTTTCACGTGAAACCATTTGCTGACTTTAGGCCAGCTGGAAGTTATCGGCCAAGCAGTACGAGCAACACGTTGATATCGGAAGGAGAAACACCAGGAATGCGGCTTGCTTCTGCCAAGGTCTCGGGATCGATACGCTTCAACTTCTGACGGCCTTCGGTACTGATCTCTTTAATCTCGGAGTATTTGAAATGGCCTCTAATCCTGATATTCTCCAACCGGCGCATCTTGTCGGCTACGACATTCTCGCGCTCGATGTAGCCTTTATATCTAATGAGCACCTCGGCGGCTTCGCGGATTTCTTCCTTTTGGTCTACTGGAGCCTCAAGCACTTCTTTCAGTTCGGGGATAACTTCGGAGAGACTTGCCATCGACAGTTGTGGGCGGGCGATGAGCTCGGAAACTTTACAGCCGAAATGGAGTGGGGCGGTGCCGAGGGCTTCCAACGAGGAATTGACATCTTTCGGATGGACCGTCGTGTTGTTGCAGAAATCGAGAATCTTCTTTATCTCCGATTTTTTCTTTATCCATCGGTCGTACCGGTCCTTCTTTGCGAGGCCGAGGTCGTATGACTTCTCCGTAAGACGTGCGTCAGCATCATCCTGTCGAAGGAGAATACGATACTCAGCGCGAGAAGTGAACATTCTATAGGGTTCATCGACACCTTTCGTACAGAGGTCGTCTATGAGCACACCGACATAAGCCTCGTCTCGTTTGAGTACGAACGGTTCACTGTTGCTCACTCTCAGCGCAGCGTTGGCTCCAGCTACCAGTCCCTGTCCCGCGGCTTCCTCATATCCCGTCGTACCATTGACCTGTCCGGCGAGGAAGAGACGGGGTATAACCTTTGATTCCAATGAATGATTGAGCTGCGTCGGGTCGAAGTAATCGTATTCGATGGCGTAACCTGGGCGATAGACTTTGACATCTCTCAGTGCGGGAATTTGATGGATGGCCCTCAATTGTGTTTCCATGGGCATGGAGGATGAAAAGCCATTAAGGTACATCTCGTTGGTGTTTTCACCTTCAGGCTCTATGAAGAGCGGATGATGATCGCGGTCCGGGAATACGGCTAGCTTCGTCTCAATGGAAGGACAATATCGTGGACCGGTACTTTTAATTTGTCCGTTGAAAAGGGGAGAATTGTTCAAATCGTCCCGAAGGATACGGTGAACTTCCTCATTGGTATTACAGGTCCAGCAAGGTAGCTGCTTTAGAGCATGCTGCACCCCCATATAAGAGAACTGGTGCCAGTCGGTGTCACCAGGTTGTTCTTCGGTGTCTTCAAAGTGGATGGTTCGTTTGTCGAGCCTTACTGGTGTCCCGGTTTTCATCCTGCCTGTACGTACGCCCCACTTTGTGATCGACCCGGTGAGGTGATGGGAAGCTGGTTCTGCAATCCTTCCCCCTGCAACCTTGTGATGGCCGATGTGCATGAGTCCGTTGAGAAAAGTTCCTGCTGTTATGATGACGGCACCGGCACGAAACTCCACACCCCATATTGTCCTGACGCCAACAGCCTCACCGTTCTCCACGATGAGCTCTTCCGCCTGGTCTTGCCAGATGTCAAGATTATCAGTGTGGTCGAGCACCCTGCGCCATTCCCAGATGAACTTGCTACGATCGCATTGGGCGCGTGGAGACCAGACGGCAGGCCCTTTGCCTTTGTTGAGCATGCGGAACTGGATTGCTGTCCGGTCCGTCACCATTGCCATCTGCCCTCCGAGGGCGTCTATCTCGCGCACAATCTGTCCTTTGGCTATACCGCCAACAGCCGGGTTGCAGCTCATCTGCGCAATCTTGTTCATATCCATCGTTATGAGGCATGTCCTGGCGCCCATGTTAGATGCTGCGCATGCTGCCTCGCAGCCTGCGTGTCCCGCCCCGATAACGATCACGTCGTACTTGAAATCCATAGTCTTCTTATCTTTTGGCGCAAAAGTAAGAAAAAAAAATGAGAAACGGTTTACTTCATCAAAACATTGCTCCACAGCATCAACAATACGATGGCTATAAGTAAACTCCGTTATTCAGAAAGCACACTCAAGATGAAACAACAATTATTCACCTTCTTCCCGCCACGGCTTCAAGGGCGTTCTTGTTGAAGGCTGGAACTATGGATGGCTGGGACGGCGACTGGGGAAAGAGGGAGATAAGTTCAGCTTTACCAAGCCTTATCCCGACTATAACTTCAAAGGGCTCCAGAAGTATGCCTTGTCGAAAGGCGTGTCGCTCATTGCACATAATGAGACTGGCAGTGCAGCCAGGAACTATGAGGGACAGTCAGGACTTACCTTCATTGAGAATGAACCTACCAACTGGCAGCGTACAGTGATTGCCATGGCAGAGATTGGCAAATACATCGTGACGGCACGAGAGGACAGAAACTCCCCCAAATGGTTTATCGGAGGCATGACCGACGAGAATGCGCGTGACATCACGCTGAAGTAGCGTAGGCAACAACCCTGCAGGTGGGAACGGTTCAGAGGAGGATGTCATGAATGCACGGTCCTGCCTTCGTCAACGGGTTAACCTTACTTCATGATAATAAAATAGACGGCGGCTACGAGACATCCGAAAGCCGCCATGTGGTTCTAGTAGAGCGCCTGACCCTGAAAGAGGACGTTGGATACAACAGCAAAGACAACGAGCGATAAAAATCCATTATCTCGTCAATGATTTCTTTTGCGCTTTGTTTCTTGCTTACAAGACCTGCTATTTGTCCCGCCATAACT
>CALJCU010000661.1 GCA_938023885.1 uncultured Prevotella sp.
GAGCAGACACCCACGGCCTTTATTCAGCCAGAACACGGCATCATAAGTAGTGGATGGCGTAAGGTGCACAACACAGTTGTTGACAATCATATACTCCACATACCATGTCTTCTTGTTGTCGTAGAAGAAATAGTTGGTGAGATTGTCTATCTTACAGTTCTGAACATTCACCTTGTCGTAGATGACGTAAGCACCACTGACCTCCGGTGCTTTCGGACTGGCATCACCGGCAATGAAAGGAGCGGTCGACTGTGCGCAGTCGAAGTTGATGTTCTTCAGTGTCAAGCCTGCATCAACGACAAAGCCCGCCTTGTCACCGGTGAAGGTGATCGTCGGCTTGTTCTTCTTGTTCGTGCAGCGCAGCGTGATCTTGTTCAGCCCCGGCTCGAGCGCGCCCGACATCGTATAGGTCCCGCCGGCCTCAAGGTCATAGCAGAGATCGACAGCGGCAGAGTCGGCCGGCGCCGGATTGGTCGCGAAATATTCGGTGAGATCTGTTCCCGAGGGGATAGAAGCGAAGGTCGAAGTAAACGTCGTGAAGAGTTTCTCCGCCGGCGTCTCTGAGCCTTTGTTATTAGCTTTCTCGTTGGCAGCAGTCTTGATAGCGAGCTTATAGTTGGTGTCTTCTGCTCGCTTCACCGTGAGCGTCGTGCCGTCGATGAGCGAGTCGGCAAAGACGGTCACAGGATTGGTCTCGTCCGTGACATCATAGAGGGATACAAGATAGCCGCCGGCACCATAGACGAGCGGCCACGTGATGGTCTGCTTGGCTCCCGTGGCATCGGGAGTGACGGTGATGGAGTCGGCATTCGGTGATTCGAGGGTCTGACCCGTGACGGTAGAGAACCGTTCGTTGTCATCATAACCATCTACCGCACAGGCTGAAACGAGGAAAGCTGTCAATGCCATCGTGACAACGCTGCCCAGTCGAAACCTTGGGAAAGGAATTGCTTGTTTCATATACTTATAAGTTTTTTATTAGTTTTCTGTTTTGACGAAGTCCTTGAGGTATGCGACGTTCGCTCCATAGTTGTACTTCACGTCTCTCACTCTCGCTGCATCCCTGCTACGCTCCACGATGAGCCAGCCTTTCCACCCGATGTCACGGAGCGTCTTGACGATGGCTCTCATGTCGATGGCAGGGTCGTCCCGCAAGAGTTTACCATCGGTGTTGCTGGCGTGGATCTGCACGATACGCTTGCGCCCCAGCGTCTTGAGTTCCTGGCAGATGTCACGATGATTGTCGGCGGCATCCTGGAAGTTGTAATAGATGCGTATACCCTTACTGCCTACCTCGTTGAGCAGCTGCACATCTTCTTCCGCCGGGAGCGCCGTACGGATGCCGATGACGACCCCGGCACGCCTTGCCATCCGTCCTGCCACACGCAAGCGGACGACCATACTGTCATGGGCGGCGCCCGGCATCATCCACGATGTCCCAGAACCGCCCAAAGGCAGGAACGCGACCTTCACACCAAAGCTGTGCATCGTGGCGAGACAGTCTCGTATCAGGTCTTGATAGTTGGGCCGTGTGAGGAAACTCTGAGCGAAGAAGCCGGACATGGCAATGGAGGCAATCTGTACACCAAAACTATCTGCCTTATGCTCGAAGACCGCTACTTCTTGCTCATCGTTGCGGAAACGGTTGTCAAAGAGCACACGCTTACCGAGCGGTCCCATATCCATCTCTACACCATCGGCGCCGATGTCATGAGCCAACTGGAACTCCCCAAGTTTCTGACGCTTGAGAATCATCCAGTCACAGATGCCGACCCGACAGTGTTGTCCACTGCGAGCGGTCATCGGTAAGGGTATAGCCATTGCCGCTACGCACAACACTGACAATATAAACGTTCTTGCCATTCGCACTTCCTTTACCGTAAGACGTAAGAACTTTTATCTTGTCATCACGTTTCTTCAACTTCTTTATCTTTTGTATACCTGTTGTCGTCTCCGGAGAACAATAGACATTAAACTGTCGCGTCATTGTGCCCCAGTGGTCGGCATCGTCAGCGGTGATACTAATGGTATAGAACCCGGCATTATTATCAGCGCTCTTGATCGTCAACACGCCATTGTCAAGTTTATAATTGAGACCTTCCGATGCTGATGCCACCGCGAACTCCGGCTGATGGATATATCCGCGGAAATAATCAGAGAGAGAAACCTTTGCCGCTTCTGCCTTGCCAATCAAGAAATGTGGGACTGCAATCCAGTTGAGGTAATCCTCTAAGTTTGTATACTCTGTCGTGTCGTTGGCGTAAGCGTTATGGTCATCCTGCCGGGGGTTGAGTCCGCGGGCTGTCTCCCACCAGTCGGGCATGCCGTCGCTGTCGGTATCGAATCCGGTCTGTCGCTGGCAAGTTTCAATATTCAACCTGCTGAAGCCCTCGCAGCCCGTGTCTTCCTCAGAGTCGATAATGCCGTTCTGCTTTGTCCTACTGCCGAAGGTCGAGGTCATACCCTCTGCGGTCTCCGTGATCATACGCACGTCGTGATTGTCGAGCATCGGCATGTTACAGCCCACATCGCTGAGCACATTCTTATAGGCCGCCTTAGCGGTCTGCACCGTGGCAAGGCTCTCACCGCCAAAGAACGGTGTCGTACGAAACACATCCCAAGAGAGCACCTGACCACCGGAGAGTCGGTAACGGTAGGTGTCGTTGAGCTTGTCGGTCGTCATCGTACCGTTGCCGGCAGCCTGACGGATATTGTCATGGACATAATACGACTGGGTGCCTTTGCCTGTCCCCTCTAAGTCGGCGGAGAGGATATATTTCTGGGTTGTGGCGGGACCCATCTTATAGAAGTTGCCGACGAAGTTGCACTCGTGGGTACCGCCGTCAGTGGCTCGTTTCATCCAGTTGTACACCACATTATTAAATACGTCATGATGACCGTCGTAGTAACCCTCGCCATCCAGTCCACCGCTCAAGCTCCAGTTACGCCCCTCATTGTCTGCCAAGAGGTTATGATGGAACGAGCCTACACCGCCAGCCTGTCCGCCACCGATGGTAGCGGCATAACCGTGGCCTGTTCCGGCAGCGTAGTTGGGATGTCCGGCAATGTTCAGCGCCTCGGAGATGAGTGTGCGCTGCAGCGTGATGTTATTGGCATTGCGCGAGGAGAACGCCTCATCGATGGTCCAGCCGATGGAACAATGATCCATGATGGCGTTGTCGTTACCTGCCATGCCCATGCCGTCGAGGCCGTGGGCGGCGTCTGTGCCAGCATGGTCGATGACACCGTCCTCCATCGTCTTATGTCCGAGGCGCACGCGCATGAAACGTGTGATACCATCGCTCGCCATGCCGAAGGGACAGTTGCGGAGCATGATGCCATGCCCCGGCGCCGTCTGTCCGGCGATGGTCACATATTTGTCACTGCATGTCAGTCGGTTCTTCAGCGTGATGACGCCCCCGACGTCGAAGACGATCGTGCGCGGTCCCGACACTTTCTTGATGCCATAGCGCAGCGTGCCAGGTGTCGGTGCATCGTCGTCGCCATTGTCTTCAAGACTTGTCACATGATAGACCACTCCGTCACGGCCGCCTATGGCATAACGGCCATAGCCCTCAGCACCGGGGAAAGCGACACGGCGCGGACGGAACGACCATACGGCACCCGTAGCAACCGTGCCGTCACTGCTCTCTTCGTCCACACGCCAATAATAATGATGACGCGAGGTGAGACCGCTGACCGTATAAGAAGCCGATGTTCCTGCAGGAGTGACCGTTGCCACCTCCTTCAGGTCCAGAGGATCTGTACCGAGATAAAGATGTTCCTTGACAGAAGCCGGGCCGGGCGTCCACTGCAGTGTGCAGGAGCCACCGTCGCAGGCTGCATGTTCATTGTCGTTGGTTGGAGAAAGGACCGAAGCCGTCAGTTTAGGATTGGGAGCATCGAAGATCAGTGCATTGACGGTCACCGTGGTCGTCTGATAGCCTTGTGTATAGTCGTGACCGGTCTCCGGGACAGAGACATAACTGATTGTCACGGTCTCGCCCTCTTTCACGTCGAACGAGACGAATGACATGCCGCAGTCTTTCGTTACCGACACACGTTTGGTCTGCCCCACACCCGTCTGTGCCTCCTTGCCGTTGACGAGCACTTTGAGCGGAGCAGCATCGTAGTTGTCTACATTATTATGATAGGCCAAGAGCGTGTGCCGTCCGGCTTTCAGTCCTTCCATCTTGACATTTAGTGTGACGGCACCTTGCTGAATCTGTGTCGTATTGCCATCGGAAGCGAGTTCATAGACCGCTACGCCGTCGCCGATGAGCTGATTGAGTTTCTTTGCTCCGTCTTTCCACCAACATGACTTCAGGGTATGACCATCCGTCGTGGACAGCGTCAGTTTCACGCCGTCAACGGTCATGGCATCCTGTGCTGCCGTGGCGACGGCCCAAGGAGCGTACCCCGTCTGGTTGACCTGACTGACGGGTTGGTTGATAAGGTTGAAGTCTATCTTCTGTGCCTGCAACGGCAAAGAGAGAAGGAGAAGAGAAGACCATAACGCGATCTGCCTATGTCTCTTTTGCAGCATCTTGCTCATAGTAATGGTTTTTATCTATGACGATGCTGCCTAAGTTTTGTCATCAGTCCACGAAAGACACGACGGACGCGAAGATTACAACAGGATCAGGCATATTTCTTCAGCACGCCGGGACCACAACTGCTGTTGCCTAATCCGAGCACTGCGGCACGGATGTTGAGGTAAGTCGCATCGGAAGGCGGTAACTCATCGTCATGCTTGCACAATGCAATCTGCTCGGCGGTCCAAGGCAGGGTAGGGAAACTGGAAGGGGCACCGACAGCCTCAATGCGGATCGTCTTGCCCTGACCGTCACTCAGTTCCACCCACGAGTAGTCCTCATGATTGCCACTATCCTGCGGTCGCGGATTATTCGGATAATGGCTCGTGCGTACGGCATTGATGTTGGCGGACTCCATCAGTTTGATATCCTGCTACATACGCGCCTCCGTAATCACCCGCCCGAGGTCAGGGTCGAACTCATGCCGGTTGACGCCGTGGAGTCGGACGGGGCGTCCAGTGGAACTTCCACGTCCCGTTGAGCGACAGTTCACTGTCACTGGGTTTCACGCGGAAAGGCATGAAGAAGGCGCGATCCGGTTCCCTATTCTGCTGCAGCACGTGGTTATTCCCCCAAATATCAGCATGAGAGGGAAGACTATAAGCGAGAAGAAGAAATAATAATATGCGTATGTTCATTGAACGAATCTTCATTGTATCTCTAACTTGTCAAAGACGACATCTTTCTGTGGGTCAACGGTCACACGGTATTGTCCGGCATTGATCTGACTGTCGGTGACGGTGCTCACCCATTTCCACTTGCCCGGCGTCGGCGGGAAGAGCATGGGACGGTCAATGAGCGTCATACCCTTGCTGTCGGTGAGGCGAAGTCGCAGGCTCTGGCTCTTGCCCGTCTTGTTCTGATAACGGAACCGCAGGGCATAGACCTTCGCCACCCCTGGGCGGATCATCCATTGTCCTGAAGCCGTAGGCTGATATCGGACTGCCACAGACGGCTCCACAGGTAACATCGTCTTCGGCAGTCGCACTATCGTGTCGGTAAAGAGTTTCGTGAGCGACTCACCCTCGGTCAGGGGTGCGGGCTCAAGCACGCGCCAGGCGGTCTTGCCTGCTTGCGGCACTGCCACCGCCACCGCCGAGAGGACAGCCTCCCCAACTTTGATATCAGGGAACGAAATTGTGATCTTTCCATTGTGGGGCCGGACATATACGACCTTCTTCGTGGCACCGGCAAAACCGCTCTCCGCCCACAAATCGACATCGGGCAGGACGATGGAGTTGTTAACAGCCACACTAAAGATGCGCATGCCCTCCCCGTCGATGGCGGCTCCATAGCGTGCACCGATCCACGGCTCGGCGAAATAGAGTTCCACACGACATAAACTCGTGTCGGCGGCATGTACTGCATCTCTGTCCTTATTATCCA
>CALJCU010000662.1 GCA_938023885.1 uncultured Prevotella sp.
CGACATGAGGAACTCTCCTCTCAGGAGATTGCCGACAAGCTCTCGCTCAGCAAGCGTACCGTGGAGACACACATCTATCTCTCGACGAAGCAAATGAGAGAAGAGATGCGCAAAGCGTTATAAAGAATATGTACAAAGCATTATAAAGGACAAGAATAACAACAGCTAAATATACGATAATGAAGCACAACCTAATCACACTCAGCATGATGCTCAGTCTAATGAGCCCTGCAGGAGCCAGCCTCACAATGCCAGCTCCTATCGTGGCGCAGCAACAGACGGTCAAGGGCACAGTGGTAGACGAGAATGGAGAGCCGCTCGTCGGCGTCACCGTCCAGGTCATTGGTCAGAAAGGCGGTTCCATCACCGACATCGACGGAAACTTCTCCGTCAATGCCGCTCCCGGCGCCAAGCTCAAGTTCTCCTACATCGGCTACACCGACCAGACGATAGCCGCCTCGGCTTCTCCAATGAACGTCAAGCTGCAGCCCGACAACAAACAGCTGCAGGAAGTGGTGGTCGTCGGTTACGGTACGCAGAAGAAAGAGTCACTCACCGGTGCCGTCACCGTCGTCGACTCGAAAGTATTTGCAGATAAAGGAACAGTCTCCTCACCACTTCAGGCCCTGCAAGGCTCAGTACCTGGTGTGATTATCACCCGTGGCAGCGGTGCTCCTGGTGACGAGAGTTGGGGCATGACGCTTCGCGGCGCTGTTTCTACGAACACTGCAGCACCACTCGTCATCATCGACGGTGTGGAATACAGCGACGGTATCAACGGCCTGCGTAACATCAACTCGGCCGATATCGAGAGCATCAACTTCCTCAAGGATGCTTCTGCCGCCATCTATGGTTCAAAGGCTGCCGGCGGCGTTGTGCTCATCACCACCAAGCAAGCCAAGGCCGGCAAGATGCAGATCAACTACAATGGCTCTATCACAGGTAAGAAACCTGGTTTACAGCCGGATCTTATGAGTCTTGACCAGTGGACGGATGCTGTAGAGACAGCTTTGAAAAACGACGGCAGCGTCAATGCCGCCTGGCTCGGATATATAGAACTGGCAAGAAAATACAGAGGCGAATACATCGACCTTGACAAGTCTCCCAACCCCTTCGGAGGATCAGCCTTCAACGATGTCGCCGACTTTGTCTTCTCCGACAACGACTGGCAGAAGACTCTCTGGGGCAACTCCTGGAGTACGAGCCATAACGTCAGTCTCTCCGGTGGCAACGAGGCCAACCTCTTCCGCCTGTCAGCAGGCTATATGTACGACGGCAGTCCACTTCAGTGGGGCAACAACTACAACCATCGTTTCAATCTCCGCCTCAATGACAAGCTGACCATTGCTAAAGACGTCACGCTCACTTCCGACTGGGCCTATAACCGTCAGGATCAGGTGAGGCCCTCGCAGCTCGGTGCCGTTCTCTCAGCTTCCACTCCTCAACCTGGTCTTCCTGCTGCCACAGTCGACGGCAAGCCTTATGCATGGGGTTCCTGGAGAGCGCCTAACTGGGTGGCAGAACTCGGTGGTGACAACAAACTTAAAGTATCGGGTATCAACATCAGTGAGATCTTCAACTGGGACATCAATAGACACCTGACATTCAACACTACCTTAGGTTACAACACATCGACAGCTACCCGCGATGACGTGAAGAAATCTATCGACCTTTACAACTATGCCGGCACACGTGTAGTCTTACAGAACCCGACACAGGAGAAGAGCTCGTACAACAACTCCTTCTCGCGCACCGACTACTATATGGAGTCTGCTTATGTCAACTATCACAATACGTTCAACGACAAGCACAACCTCAGCATGATGGCCGGTGAGCAGTACAACTACATGCAGTACAAGTACACTAATGTAGGCATTGAGGATATCAACGAGAGCCTTGAGATTCCTAACGGACAAGGCACACAATCTCTCTCAGCAAGCAAATGGCACGAGGCCATGATGTCATACTTCGGCCGTTTCAACTACGATTACCTCAGCCGTTACCTTTTTGAGGCACAGGCCCGCTACGACGGCAGTTCCAAGTTCCAGGCCGCCAACCGCTGGAAGTTCTTCTGGGGATCAAGTGCCGCATGGCGCATCACGGAAGAAAATTTCATGCAGTCTCTGCGCAAATATCTCAGCAACCTCAAGCTGCGTCTCAGTTACGGAGTCGTGGGTAACCAGAGCGGTATCGACCGCTACGACGGTACTCAGCTCTACAACATGAAGACAGCTTCCGGAGCACTCATCGGAACAGGCAGGGTGACCTATATCGACACCAACGGCACGTTAGCAAGCACAGACCGCACTTGGGAGAAGATCCACAACTACAATGTCGGTCTCGACTTCGGCTTCTTCAACAACAGGCTCAACGGTACCATAGAGGCTTACTACAAACGTAACAACAACATGCTTGTCTCCGTAACTTATCCCGGCATCCTTGGCGATAATGCACCGAAAGCCAACAAAGGTAAGTTTGAAGCAAAAGGATGGGAAGGCACCATCAACTGGGCCGACCACATCGGACAAGCGAAATATCACGTTGGCGCCACGCTGACCTATTCGACCAACAAAGTGCTCGACATTGGTGCAACGGATGTCATCACCGCCGGTTTCAAGGGAGTTCA
>CALJCU010000663.1 GCA_938023885.1 uncultured Prevotella sp.
CTTCACTTCGTTGGCTGGTTTCGACCTCCGTTGGAGCATTCTTGCTGATGGGGTAGTGGTACGCTCGGGCTCTATGCCCTTGCCGGCCGTTGCTCCTCATAGTAAGGCAGAACTGACGATAAAGGAACTCAGCGAGCCGCTTCCTGCCTCATGTCGCGAAGCATGGCTGACACTGCGCGTCGTGCGTTGTGCGCAGTTTGGTCTGGTGCCGGCGGGTTATGAGGTCGCTACGGATCAGTTTGAGCTGCCTGTAGCTGACATGAAGAAAACTGAAATGCATGAAGCATCAGACAAGCGGGCGACTAAAGCGGGTGTCTTGAAGGCTCCCACGGTGAAACGCGACAAAAAGATGATTTCTGTGAACGGCAATGCGTTCTCCATGACGTTCGATGCCAGCTCAGGCTGGTTGCGCTCTCTGTGCTATGACGGTCAGGAGATGCTGAAGGATGTGCTTCGTCCTAATTTCTGGCGGCCTCTGACCGACAACGATGTAGCCAATGGAACGGCAGTGAGATGCGGGACCTGGAAGCATGCCGGCGAACAGATGAAGCTCTTGTCTCTTACGCCTCGAACCGACAGCGGGCGAGTCGTCATCACAGCAAAATATGACATGCCCGAGCAGCAGTCGACATTGTCGCTCGTCTATACTATCTGTCCCTCTGGACGTCTGCATGTAGACTATCATTTCGTGCCGGGAGCCAAGGCGCTACCTGAGATGCCACGGCTTGGCATGCGGATGGTGCTCCGGGGACGGTACGACCGGATGACCTGGTTCGGGCGCGGTCCCTGGGAGAGCTATGCCGACCGTAAGAGCGGTGCTCTCATGGATACTTATGCTGCATCGGTTTGGGAGCAGTATCATGCTTATCCGCGTGCACAGGAGACGGCAAACCACTGTGATGTGCGGTGGCTCACGCTTACCGACAGTCTCGGTCGCGGCATGAAGGTCATTGGCGATGAGCCTCTGAGTGCCGGTGCTTGGCATTTCCCTATGGAGGATATAGAATATGTACCGGCTACCGTGCAAAATGTTCATGGCGGGAGCATTGTGAAGAAAGACCTCGTGTGGCTGAATATCGATCATCTGCAGATGGGTGTCGGCGGCGACAACACGTGGGGTGCCCAGGTTCATGGGCCTTATACGATTACGCCCCATGAGTGGCAGTATGGTTTTACAATAGAACCGTATACCGCCTCGGACCGCCTCGTGAAGACTCCGCTGATCGACCTTGCTGCCAAGCCTCAGGGACGCAAGAACCAAGTCAGCCTCTTCTCCGACCAAGGGTCGTGGATGGGCTTCGGCTTCACGCCCCACGCCCCATCGTTTCGCGGACCTTACAGTATCTATCAGCGCCGTTGGCTTGCCAAGGCTGTTGTAGCGCCGATGAATAGCCTTCGAGCAGAAGCAGTGTCGGCTAATTATCAGCCTGGGTACCTCTCCCTCACAGCGTCATCTGTTGGTGAGAAGGTGCAGGGCAAGGCTACGCTGTTCTTCGCCAATGCCCACACTGCTCTCATCTCTTTCAAAGGCGACTTGAGGAAAGGACGGACCTGGCAGGCTGACTCCTTGGCAAAGGATGCGACATTGAGACAGAATGGCAACAACGTGATCATCTCTTTCAAGGGTGGAGAGCGCATCGTGCTCTCCTTTCCGAAAACAATAAGTCTGCATGTGAGTGAAAACAACTATTCCGCAATGTTGCGAGAGTCTACAAGTTCTCTTGCCATAGCGGTCTCTTTCCTTTGGGATAACACAAT
>CALJCU010000664.1 GCA_938023885.1 uncultured Prevotella sp.
GTTAACTCCCGTCGCCGATCAACGTCTAAAGATAGAAATCTTTCGTCAGCTCTTCGTACCAGTGTGATCGCTTACCGTCCTTATCCATGAGCACGACTTCACGCCTGTCGAATACTGCAGGGTGCGTCGCAGAAAAGGCAATAAGCGAGCGCCCGGCAGGTTTGCGCTCTACAGTCTTAACAGCATATTGCCTGGACAGGAACATGCCGCGCATGAAGGCCGCCTGAGAGAACTCCTCAAGATAATCCGTGGGGATGATAGCGGAGAGTTCACTCTCGGAGGTGAGGTATTGAGAGGCAAAGCCAATAATAGCAGAAAACGGAAGGCTGTCCGTCTGCCGGGCCATTCGTCTACTGTTATCCGGTGATTTCAGACCATGAGCAAAGAAAGGTGGGTTGACAACTATGATATTATAATGTGTATTTGGCTTAAATACTTGTAGAGACGTTTCCTTGACATTGATACGATCCGCAAACGGAGAGTTGATAACGTTCTGTGAAGCCTGTAGTGCGGCGTCATGATCTATCTCAATGGCATCAATCATTGCCTGTGGGAATCGTTGCGCCATCATCAGAGCAATCAATCCTGTGCCTGTTCCGATGTCGAGAATGCGGTCCCCACCATGTGCCCAGGCGCCTAAGAGAACTCCGTCGGTGCCTACTTTCATCGCACAAAGGTCCTGTAAGACAGTGAATTTCTTAAACTGGAAATCTATACTCTTCATTTTTAGCCGTTAATTTCGTCATTAATTCTTCTTTTTCAAACGACAATTGCACTATTTTATTATATTCTTCGTAACTTTGCACAACATTATATTGACTGATTATGCCAAAAGGAAACACGACAATTCAGATGTTCGCCGATTTCGAGGGTGACATCACCGCCATCTTCAAGGACGGGAAAGAATGCGACTGCCCCATTCTGACCACCCGTAATATGGTAGTGATGCCGGGTGCTATTGTGCCTGTTCTGCTTGGAAGAAAGATGAGCATTAATGTTGCTCGCTATCTGGAGCGGGACACTAAAAAGCGTGTCTGTGCCATCATATGCCAGAAAGATCCAGACAACGAATATCCCGAAAAGAAAGACGACCTGTATGACGTCGGTGTGATGGCGAGGCTCGTGCGCATCATTGAGATGCCGTCTTCGAGTGCTATTACTGCCATATTTCAGGCTACGGCACGTTGTAAGCTCGAGAAGATAAACTCAAAGCGTCCCTATCTCAAAGGACATGTTGTACCTGCCCCGGAGAGTGTTCCGCCAAAGGATGATACAGAGTTCAGCTCCATCGTTGATAATGTCCGGTCTTCTACCCAGGAGCTTATCCGTCTGAATGATGATATTCCTGACGAGGGAGCTGTGGCGTTTATGAATATCAGCAACGACACCATGCTCATTAATTTTGCTTGCACCAACCTTCCCTTCCCTGTGGAGGACAAGATCAAGTTGCTAAGAATTGACGACATGCGCGAGCGTGGACTCGAACTGCTCAAGGTGGATAGCCGTGAGATTCAGTTTGCTCAGCTCAAAGGAGATATTAAGAACAAAACACGCATTGACCTCGACGAGCAGCAGAAAGAGTATTTCCTCCATCAGCAAATGAAGAACATCCGTGAGGAGCTGGGCGACAACAGTGACTCTGCCTCTAAGTCTGCTTTGGAGCGTAAGGCGAAGGGTAAGGACTGGCCTGAAGCTATTGCCAAGGTGTTCAAGAAAGAACTCGACCGCCTCGACACGTTCAATCAGCAGAGCCCTGACTATAGTGTGCAACTTAACTATCTCGATACGATGGTGTCACTGCCGTGGAACTACTGTACGAAGGATGACCTCGATCTCAAACGTGCGAAGACCATTCTCGACCGTAACCACTACGGCATGGAGAAGGTGAAGGAGCGCATCCTTGAATATCTTTCCGTGTTGCAGTTGCGCGGTGATTTGAAATCGCCTATCCTCTGCCTCTTCGGTCCCCCTGGAGTCGGTAAGACCTCGCTTGGAAAAAGCATCGCTGAAGCTATGAAACGTAAGTACGTACGTATGTCGCTCGGTGGACTGCATGATGAGAGCGAGATTCGCGGACACCGCCGTACTTATGTTGGTGCAATGCCAGGCCGTATCATCAAAGGTGTCCAGAAAGCGGGGGCATCCAATCCCGTGTTCATCCTCGATGAGATAGACAAAATATCGGCTAACAACTATAATGGTGATCCTTCATCAGCATTACTGGAGGTCCTCGACCCTGAACAGAACAGTTCGTTCCACGACAACTATCTTGATTTGGACTATGATCTCTCAAGGGTATTCTTCATTGCAACAGCCAACGACATCAGTACTATTCCCCGCCCACTGCTTGACCGTATGGAGCTCATTGAGGTGCCGGGATATGTTACAGAAGAGAAGATAGAGATTGCCAGGCGTCATCTTGTGCCACGTGAACTGAAAAATACGGGGCTCGACAAGGTGATACCGAAGATAAAGTTCGGCAAGCCAGCTTTGGAGAAGATTATCGAGGACTATACGCGTGAGAGCGGTGTGCGTCAGTTGGAGAAGCAGATTAACAAGACATTGCGTAAGAAAGCTCTGCGATTGGCTATGAAAGAGCCTATGCCGGAAAAAGCTATTTCTGCTGCGGATATCGAGGGTATCCTCGGAAAGCCGCCTTTCAGTCGTGATATCTATCAGGGCAACGATTATGCCGGTGTCGTGACGGGATTGGCCTGGACATCTGTGGGCGGAGAGATTCTCTTCATCGAGACTTCTCTGTCTAAGGGAAAGGGCGGGAAACTCACGCTTACGGGTAATCTCGGTGACGTGATGAAAGAGAGTGCTATCATCGCGCTTCAATATGTCAAGGCTCACTGTGACAAGTTGGCGGTAGACTATCGTGTGTTCGATAATTGGAATATTCATATCCATGTACCTGAAGGTGCTACGCCTAAGGACGGGCCATCTGCAGGTATCACGATTGCTACCTCTATAGCATCGGCACTGACACAGCGAAAGGTGAGAAAGAACACCGCTATGACGGGTGAGATAACGCTCAGAGGAAAAGTTCTGCCTGTGGGTGGTATCCGTGAGAAGATTCTTGCTGCCAAGCGTGCGGGAATCACCGATATCGTCATCTGCAAGGATAACAAAAAGGATATCGAGGAAATTCCTCAGAATTACCTCAAGGGCATCACCTTCCATTATGTGGAGAACGTGCAGGATGTGTGGGATTTTGCCTTGACCCATGAAAAGGTGAACGGTC
>CALJCU010000665.1 GCA_938023885.1 uncultured Prevotella sp.
TTTAAAGGTCTTTAGAAGGAAAGTGACCTTATTGCTCGAAGTATCGGTGAGCTGATAATAAGGACGGAAATAGCGGCTGCCGGAGATATAGTTGAGGGCAAGACTGAGCACTTCGTGGTTATTGAATTCTTCCTGATAGGTTGAAAGTACACACAGACGTGAAAAGTTCAAACGTTCATCCGGCAAACTGGAATCACGGTTATCTTTATTATCGGCAAGCAATAACAGAATAGTTATTGCCTGTATAAGACTGTTGACAAGATCCTCGTTATCTTCCTGACGATCAACTTCCAGGATATTTTCCTCAATATAAAGGTTAAGAACCTTGACAAGAGTACCCCTGAAAGGTTCCTTGACCCATATGTCTAATGGCCAGCGGCGAATAATATCAAAAAGGCGTGTCACGGTGCTTGTCATCAATGAGGAATCGTCAAGCAACAGACAGGACATGATATTAAAGTTTTTAGAAGGATGATAGACATAACCTGTTCGCTCGAGTTTGTTCAATATCCCATCAAGAAATTCCTGGCCCTTGTGTTCCTCCAAGAGCTTGTCTGCCTCTATATAATAGCTCAAAAGGTCGATAAGAACGGTCAGCCGCTGCTGATAAATTTCTCGTTCGAAATCATTACAGAGACTAAGAAAATCAGACTCTTCCATGAATTTCGCACAGTCTATACGAACAGACTTCAAATCTAGATGTTGAGTCTCTAGTGAACCTATCCATTTGCGGCATTCACTTTCAAAGGTTTTATCCTCTACTTCGCTCATCGTCAGAAGACTTGCGAAATCCTTGGTATTCCAACCTTGAGCAATAGTACGAATTATATTATCAATGTTCTCAGGACTCAGTCGATTTTCATTACTGTATTCATCGGCATTTAAGAGTTCAATTTTGGGGCGTAACCGAGTATTTGCCGTAACAAGGCATCGCACATTCTGACCTTTACTCAAGCGCAGACCATTCGTATGCTGTAGATAAACCCTGAAACCGGTTTCATCTACAAGCTCACAATAATCTTCATGGATTGCCCTGATAGTAAACGGATAGGTCTTCCCTACTTCGTAAGTAATTATTTTGCAGTCTTCCATATTTCTAAAACTCTTATGATTTTAATTTCCATCAACATACAAAGTTAAGCATTAGATCCTAAGAAAACAAGAAATAATGAGAGTTTAATACCGATTAACTACAGTAAGTTGTACATATGATGATTTGTACTTAATGATTTCAGTACTACTAAGTTACTAAAAATCAACAGTATGAACAACTTTCTGAACATAAAAAGTTCAAGGCTTTTATGGGTTGGCCCTATGAAACGGGACGAACGAAAAATCGTCCTTTTGATGGAGTAAAGATAATGCCCCAAATTATCCTATTGTCTGACTGGACTTCTTCGCCACTTTTCCCTTCTTACTTATCTCGTTGCAAGCTATCTGATATTGACGTTCTTCACCACGGCATGCTTGATGAGCTCTGGGGGGAAGATTTTTTGTTTGTCGTTGACCTCAATGTTCTCAAACATGAAGTCGCTGAGGTCGTACCTGCCGCTTGCGCCGATATTGAAGAAGTTGTCACTGGTCATCTTGATATTCTTCAACGTGATGTTACGACAGTAGGACCGTGGCATATCATCGCGCTTCAAGGGCTTGAAGAACTGCGTCCAAGGTCTGACGACAATACCGCTTTTCGTCTTTCCTTTGATGTTCTCCACCGTCACATATTCATACTGCTGCGGAGTGTCGGGCCGCATCTTGAGCCAAAGCACACGCGTCACATCATCCGCCGTACAGTCCCGCATGATGATGTTGCGGTCGTGCAGACTCTCAGAGCCAAGGGTAAGCATGGAGTGGACGGTGCCGTAATGGCAGTTCTGGACGAGCACACGCTCCACCGGTCCATTGACAGCCATCGTGTCGGCATAGGTGCCCTTGCCACCCTTCAGCACCACGGCATCATCGTTGACATTCATATAACAGCCATTGATAAGAAGATCATGTCCTTTGTCAATGTCGATAGCATCGGAACTCGGTGCCTTGACATCCTTTGTCGAGGCATAGATATAACAGCCGAGAAAGCGCACGTGGTCACAGCTGTACAGATGGTTCGTCCAGAACGGACTGTTGACAAGTCGCACATCCTGAACCGTGACGTTGCTGGAGTTGCTAATATACACGAGGCGGGGACGCTGGGCTTCCTTGTTCGTGCACTGCGGGTTCCACTGCCTGCGGATCCAGAATTCATTCCAATAGTTGTAGCCATTACCATCAATGGTTCCTTTGCCCGTGATAGAGAACCCATCCACATGGTCGGCATTGATGAGCGCCGAGAAATACTTGCACGTCTCACCTTCAATACGTGTCTCTACAATCTTGAAGTTGGCTATACGGTCAGAGCCTCTGAGGATGGCACCGTCTTGGAGATGCAGGTGAGTACCCGGCTTGAAGAAGAGCGAACCAGTGAGAAACGTCCCGGAAGGGATGACCACTGCCCCACCGCCTTCCTTGGCACAGCGGTCGATCACCGACTGGATGGCAGCCGTTTGCAACAGATTGGGGTCGTTCTTGACACCATAGTTGGTAATGACGTACTGTTTCCCGAGCGAGCTCAGCGAGAGTTTCGTTGTGTCAGAGAACCACTTATCCATCTTGGTGCCATCAGGCCAGTTGTCGGCTGAAGCCGTGAACGGACAAAGGATGAACAAAAGGAGTAATAAAGAGGATGCTAATTTATTCATAAGAGTAATTTCCTATTGGAGTTCAACAAGTCTGACAGCGCCATTCAGTCCGCTTGGCACGGGCTTCCAGGATGCATAGTTGGAACGCTTATAATTGAGGTCCACCACATTGATGTCTTTCATGATACGCCATTTCACGCCCCGGCGATCATAGTCAGCAATGCGGTTCGCGGGGAGGTTTGTTACTTCTATGTGTATCTCGTTCCGCCCTTTCCTCAGACTGTTGTGACAGTTGAGGACAAAAGGGGCAGCCCAGGCACACCCAATAAATTGTCCATTGATATAGACGCGGGCTGACTCGCGGACATCACCTAAATCGATAGCCCAGTGCTTCTGCGCCTCCCCTTTGTTCAGATTGAGCACCGTGGTGTACACACCCGTCCCCATCGTCACCTTCACGCTGTCATCGTCCAAGCCTTCCCATGTACGGGGCTTATCGAGCGTCCAGGTCTTTGTCACCTTAGGAGCACTGGCAGCGAAAGACAACTGCCACGGCGTGTCAATCTCCTTCATGACAGTATCAGCCTGCACATATTGTCTCGCTGGTATATTGCCCACATTCTCAAGTGACTTATTGAAGGTCTCGAGAATCATCGATTCACCGCTCTTGAGGGCAACACGAATCTTCCCGTCTTCCTTCTCTGCCATATAGCGCTCACCGTTGAGCGGATTGAACCACATGGCATCCTTCCATTTGACGGCAAGATTGACGTATGCATCCACATCGTTCGGTGTGAGGTTGGCTATGAAATAATGATAACCCTTGTCGTTGCTGCGACGGATGGCACGCAGATGCAGTTTTGTGCGCAGCTCCTCTGCATCAGCTTTTGTAGCCAGCTCACTCTGAAGAATCGGCTTGGTGGGGTCAATGATAGCACGATATCGTATGCCGTCTTC
>CALJCU010000666.1 GCA_938023885.1 uncultured Prevotella sp.
GTTGACGTTCGCAAAATCGTTGTTAGGATCGGGCGCCGTGAACTCTACCTCATCGGCCATGGATGCTACCTGGAAAGCAGAGTCACGTGAAAAATGATCATAGAACCGCAGAAAGTCAGCATTCTCATTCATATACATCGGCTTATAGTTTAATGATGTCATCATGAACTGGCCGTTAACACGACTAAAGAGAAACTGCTGCACAAGTTTCTTGCGGAAAAAGATCTTCTCTATCACCACATGATTCACGGTAGTATCCTTGACGAGACTCATCTGTCGGGCATTGTCGAAGATAAGCGTATAATACTGCTGGCGCATAAAGAAATGCTCCATCTTCCATTGATTCACCGGTATCTCCCGACGCAGTTTGCCGTTGTAGTAAACCTTCAGCGGAAAAACAATACGCTTCTTCTGCAGTTGACGGTTGGCGGCGAAGTTGAAAATAAAATCGTCAAAAAGCTCATCGGCAGCCTTGGGCATCGGTGTCTCTTCAATGAGTGCTTCCGTAGAGTCCACTCCAGAAGTATCTCTCAAAACAGAATCTGCCACAGAATCAGCCTCCGGCTTCGGCTTCTTGTCCGTACAGCTCACAGGAGATACAAGCATCATCATGAGAAGCAACAGAATGGCTGAAAATAATACTTTTCTCATAACATACGAATTAACAAGCACAAAATTACGCATAATTTTTAAGATACAATACCCCTTATGCGATAAAATTAGTAACTTTGCACACAACAAAAGGCTCAAGGCCCGTATTTAATAGAAAATCATACAAAATCATGTTGTCAGACAAGATAGATGACCTTCTGAAGGAAGTGTCCCAACTCTCCGCAAAGAACGCAGAAGATGTTGAACAGCTCAGAATAAAATACCTGAGCAGGAAAGGTGAGATCAGCGAGCTTATGGATGAGTTTCGCACGGTTGCCAAGGACAAGAAAAAGGAATTTGGCCTCAAGATCAATGAACTCAAGAAGACAGCAACAGAGAAAATCAACCAGTTGCGCGAGGAGGTTGAGACGACGGAGAAAGGTGAGGAGAGTATTGACCTCACACGCACGGCCTACCCTATCAGCCTGGGTACACGCCATCCCCTGACCATCGTGCGCAACGAAATCATCGAGATCTTCCAACGCATGGGCTTCACGCTCTTCCATGGTCCTGAGATTGACGACGACAAGCATGTCTTCACCATGCTCAACTTCGCTGTCGACCACCCCGCGCGCGACATGCAGGATACGTTTTTCATCTCGCAGAACCCTAACGATGTGACGAAGAATGTGTTGCTTCGCTCCCACACTTCTGGTGATGAGGCTCATTATATGGAGACGCATGAGCCACCTATCCGCGTGCTTTGCCCGGGACGTGTTTACCGCAACGAGGCTATCTCGGCACGTGCACACTGCTTCTTCCATCAGGTTGAGGGTCTTTATG